>NZ_JBFGZY010000097.1:0-15772 GCF_041586535.1 Psychromonas sp.
AAAAATACCGAAAAAACTTATGGCAGTATTGCCAAATGGTTTCACTGGTTGGTAGCCTTTTGTATTCTGGCAGCCTATGTGATCGTATATTATAAAATGTGGTTTTTAGACGAAGGAGATTCACTATTCCGTCCTAGTCTGAATATACATGCAGCCATAGGTTTTAGCGTACTCGCTTGGGCTTCTTTTCGCATTGTGTGGAGACTGATGAACACTCAACCCGAAATGCCAGTAATGCCAAAATGGCAACGCAGAAGTGCTCACTGGATGCATTGGATTCTTTATTTCTTTATGTTTGCAATGCCAATTTCAGGATGGTTTGGCTTCGGTGGTTCAATTGACTATGGAATTTTTCAGATACCCACATTTCGTGACACCGGGATAGGGCAGTGGATTTTAGAATTGTTCAATACCGAATGGGATGTCTGGGAAAAGAAATGGGATTTTTTCCATAAAGACATTAGTGGTTCCTGGGTTCTTTGGATTCTAATTGCTATTCATACTGGCGCAGCGCTATACCATCACTTCGTGCAAAAAGACGATACGCTAACACGTATGCTGCCAGAGAAACTAGATAAATAAGGTAAATTCAAAATAGCAGGTTAGAAGGTGAGGTGTCTAATGATATTGATTATATCCAATTTATTGATGTTCACCTTACATAACAAATCGCTGCACGGGACACTTTTTCCGCTACGGTTTCGCCTTCGCTACAAAAGTGCCCGTGAACTCAGGCGTTAACCCTCAAGGAGATATCCGATTGAGTATTAGTATTCGAAAAGAACAACCAGGGGATGCTCACTGCATTCATGAGATTACTGTTGCCGCATTTCTTGAAGCGCCACACACCGATCATACGGAGCAGTTTATTGTTAAAGCACTTCGTGAATCAGGTGCATTATCAATTTCACTGGTTGCCGAAGATGAAGGCAATGTCGTTGGGCATGTGGCGCTTTCTCCTGTTACTATTTCTGACAGTGCAGATAGTTGGTATGGTCTTGGTCCAATCTCAGTTCTTCCCAACAAGCAGGGTGAAGGTATTGGCTCAAAGCTTATGAATGCAGCTATTCAAGAGTTAAAGAATATAAAAGCTAAAGGTTGCGTATTACTTGGAGAGCCAAACTATTATCATCGTTTTGGCTTTAAACCTAGAGATGGTTTAGTACTTCCAGGTGTGCCACCTGAATATTTCCAAGTTTTGGTATTTAAAGGTGATTTACCTCAAGGAAATGTTACTTACCATGAGTCTTTTTCGGCAAAGGGTTAACAAGCGCATCAAGTCACTCGCAGGCTCGCTGGGACAGCAAAACTACGCGGCGGTTAATTTGATTTTTGCTCCCCTTATGCGGGCGTTAGCTGAACATCGTAGGAGGCAATAATGGAAAATCTAAAGCAGGTTATATTTATTACCTTATTGAGTGTATTTCTGTTTAGTGTAAGTCCGTGTCAGGCTGAACAGCAAACCCCTTCACCCTCCGTAGAAGAGCACAATAAATCGATAGCGCAACGATATTTTCAAGATGTCCTCGACGGAAAACAGTTTGATATTATGAACGAGTTGTTTACTGCAGATATTATGATGCACAGACCTGAGGGGATACTATCCAATCTTAGTAAAATTCAACCGTTGTTTAAATCAGCACTCTCACCCCATACCTTCAAGACAACAATCCATGACATTTTTTCCTCTGGCGATCGCGTATTTGTGAGATTAAGTCACCAACTGACTTATTCTTCCGATAAAGCACTCTTTCGAAGCAGAATTGGTAATTTTGATGTCCGCGGAAAAACAATACATTGGGATGCAATGGTAATACTTCGCTTTGAAAACGGGAAAATTGCTGAAGAGTGGGTATCTCGTGATGAGCTTGGAATGCTTATGCAAGTCGGTAAACTCCAACTTAAAACTACCCTTTGGTAGCATACTGTGCATTCCTAAATTCGATTCCGGATTCAAAAAATTGGCTAACAAACCAATGCAATGCGACCCAAAGCGTGATTGGGGCGCTGGCCGTAAAGAGGAGGTATCACAGATGATTGAACCAAAAAACTCATTTCCTGTATTTATCGTCAAGGATCTTGATGCAGCGAAATCCTTCTACACAGAAAACCTTGGCTTTAATGTTGTCTTCTCGGGTGATTGGTATATTCATCTGGTTTCGAAGACAGGCGTTCAGCTTGGTTTTATGTTGCCAGATCAACCCACTCAACCACCAGTATTTCAAAAACCATATTCTGGCGAAGGTGTCATTTTCAGCTTGGAAGTAGAAGACGCAGATGCCGCATTCGCAGCAGCTAAATCGAAATCGCTTGATATCGTGCTTGAATTGCGATCGGAAGACTGGGGGCAGCGACACTTCTGTATCGAGGATCCTAACGGCGTTTATTTGGACATTGTTCAGTCTTTTGAGCCAACCGAAGAATATCAGAGTGATTATGTCCCGGAATAAAGACCTTACTCACCTCAAAAATATCGGCAATAAAATTGCCGGTCGACTGAATAAGGTCGGGATTTTCTCAGAAGACGAGCTAAGGCTGGTTGGGGCGGCTGAGGCGTATCGGATGCTCAAGGAGATCTATCCAGATGAAACGTTGCCGGTTTGTTACTATTTGTATTCATTTGAAGGAGCCTTGGTTGGCAAACATTGGAATGAAATCGGTGAGCAAAGAAAACAGCAGCTTAAATCACAGATAGGCTAACAGGGCAAATGCACTCGGACTTGATACAGTTGTCGCAGTTTTCAAAAACAAAAGACAGCAAAAATAGCAGCAACTTGTCCGCCGGTAAACACGGTGTTAGCATTTATCAAATTTTAATCTCAGAGGGTAAAAATAATGAACAAATTTTTTTATGCGATATTAGCCAGCTTACTGATGACTACTTCGGCTTACAGTGCCGATACTTTTATGCTCAAACTGGCGGACCAGCTTGATGAGCCAGAATTCTACTGTCTCGATGTTGCCGGCTGGGGAGACCACTTAAAGATAGATGATCCAGTTCAGGTGCATACATGTAAACCCGACTCGCCCGATCAGGAATTTGTTGTTGAGGGAAGTACGCTAAAGATGCCGGAGTACAATAGGTGTCTAACAGTAAGTGCGTCTGGAAATATGGCACTGCCAGGATCAGCCCTTATGCTGCGTGAGTGTGATGGCGGTACAATGCAAAACCTGAAGATTCTTTCATCCGGGCAAATTATGCTGAATAATTCGAATTTATGTCTGGCGGCGGGAAGCACAAGCTTAGAAGCTTCTGGTCCAAGTCATATGTGGCGAGTTGCAAGTTTGCAGCCTTGTGAGAGTACTGATAAAAAATTCACTACCTGGAAAGCTCAATAGCTAACAGATTCTGCAAATCAGAGTGAGGATTTCAATGAAAAATAAACATGTCGGCGAATTAGTATTGAGCAAACAACAGATTCAGGAAGGCGTTAAAATTGTTGCGGAAAAACTCAATGCGCAATTCCATAACGCAGTGATTATTTGCGTTGTTCCGGGGGGAATTTTATTCACGGCTGATTTAGTGCGTGAGTTAACTTTTGATCTCTGCATGGATTATATTTCTTGTCCTCATACTCCTGGTGATAGTAATAACTCCTCAGAAATAGTTTATCACCAGAATATAAGCATTAAAGGTAAGGATGTTATTGTCATTGACGATGCAATTGAATCAGGCGGCACAATGAAGCGTTTGATTAAGCACTTATCAGATAACTATGAGGTTAAATCGTTATCAATAGCCACGCTGTTTGTTAAACCAGGTCGAGTTGATATTCCTGTCGATCAATATTTTGCTTATGAAATGCCCAATGATGATTTGCTTGTTGGCTATGGCTTACCTTGGCAGGATAAATTTAGGAATATACCCTACGTGTCAAAACTGGTGAAGTAAGGCTGTATAACTAATAAGGTTGGGTGTCGCGCAGCCGACGCCTTATCTGGAACAAAGCGTTTAAGAAAAGGCAAGGGTCAGGTCTTGCCTTTTGCCACAACACGGCTAACTCGGGAGTAATGAAGGCCAAAATACTCTCCAATTTCTTTTAATGTGTAACCGCCCGATTTATACGCGAGCATTATTGCTTCATTACGGGATGTTGATTGTGCTTGGTATTGTTGCAAAGTCAACGGGCTGCTTCGGCGCTGTTTCAGAGGTATCTCTTCCAAGTCACCAAATCGTTCATTTTGCAAAGGTTGATACTTCTCGACAAAATCATCAGCCCCTAAAAACACTTGATGTTGTAAATTATCCCAAATAGTTGCATTTCTTCCCTCTTCAACAAACTGCACGTATTCACCGATTGCTTGTTTTCTATTAGAAGAAAATAATTGTAATAATGCATCTGTCGCTAACCAAGGGGGAGACGTTTTACTTCCGACCATGTTATGCCAGCTACTCCATAACCATTCACTGGGGGAATCAACCATTCTTGCGCGAACAGGATTAAGTATAATATAGCGGCAGAGTTCAAGTAAGTAAGCGTCTTTATCAACAAGTATTGCTTTATAGCGGCCTTGAAATAAATGGCCTACTCTATGGTGCTTTCGATTTATCGATTGCGTAAAAACACCGTTGAGTTGACGCATCCCTTTGCTCAAATTAGCATCTGGCGTTTCAACTAAGAAGTGGTAATGATTTGTCATTAAGCAATACGCATGAATAACCCAATTAAATTGTTCACAGACATCGCTTAATATCTTCAAAAAAAGATCAAAGTCATCTTCTTGGTGATAAATAGTCTTTCTTTCATTTCCACGAGAAGTGACGTGGTAAAGTGCCCCTGCAAACTCCAAGCGTAAAGGCCGACTCATAATACTCTCCAGCTATTTTGTTTATATACAAACCTAGTCAATTAAATTAATAAAGCAAAAGACAAGACCTGACCCTATTGGTTCACTATTCAAACCTAGTCAATTAAATTAATAAAGCAAAAGACAAGACCTGACCCTATTGGTTCCTCCAATCTAAGGATTTTTTGTATCAAAGGTCTACGTATTATCGGCAGAATTTTTCCTGTGGCTATTCTAAAAAATAGGGGGGATTTGCGTGGCTTTATGGTATTGTTTTGCCCCTGACTTAATTACCATAAACCAAGTTCTTGTGAATAAACAATCCTTTCTAAAGCTAGATGCTTATCTTACTGATCTACAAGATTACTGGCATTTTTCTGTTTTTCCGATGCTGGATTATCCCTGGGCTGAAACTTCTCCTCAATTAGTGGCGCTGCTTGAAGGCATTGATGATCAGCAGCTTGCTGATTATCTGCAAAACCCTGATGATTTTTATTCAAGCTTACTGCCATTATTGCCTGAGTTGCGCTTGTTAAACGACCCGTTATTTGCTGTTGCTGATATTACTGAGGATACACAGCCTGCTTATCCTTGTTGGTTATCTAACGGGATAAAAGGACGAAAGTGGTCGCAGATCAGCCAATTTTCAGCGCAAGTAACAGGGGGAATTCCGGTATTGGAGTGGTGTGCGGGAAAAGGTCATTTAGGGCGGTTGCTTGCTTTTCAAAATAACAACCCGATCACTTCGGTAGAATGGCAGAAAAGCCTTTGTGATGCTGGTCAGTCACTTGCGGATAAAAGTCAGGTGCCGCAGCAATTCCAGCAAGCGAACGTATTAATTGGAGAGGCAGATTCACTGGTGACGGAAAAGCAACATGCAGTTTCCCTGCATGCTTGTGGTGATTTGCATGTCCACCTTATTGAGCAGGTAAAAATAAAACAAACCGAGCAGTTAACCTTTAGCCCCTGCTGTTACCACTTAATTACAGATGAGATTTATCAACCATTATCAGAGACGGCAAAGCAATCGACACTAACTTTAAGCCGCCAGGATTTAAAGTTTTCCATCGCGCAGCAGGTAACCTCAGGTGAACGTCAGAAACGATTGAATGACATTGAAGTGCATTGGCGGTTGAGTTTTGACTGTTTGCAAAAAGAACTATTACAAACAAAGGCATACTTAACGCTTCCAAGCTTCCCGAAGGTTTTGTTGAATCAGTCTTTTAAAGATTTTTGTCAGTGGGCGGTTGATCTAAAGCGGCTGCCATTCACTTTACCTGATGATTTACAGCCTTTTCTGGCGCAGGGGTTGAAACGCCTTAAGATGGTACGTCGTACCGAGTTGGTGACACAGTTTTTCCGTAGACCTTTGGAGCTCTGGTTAGTTTATGATCGTGCTTTAAGCCTTGAAGAAGCGGGCTATCATATTAAACTGTCCACGTTTTGTGATTTCCAAACTACCCCGCGTAACCTGCTGATTCAAGCCAAACGAAGTGATACAGAAAAGGAAAGAAAGGCTGACCAGGCAAACTTTATATCTTTTTAAAAACAAAAGACCTGACCATTTGGCTTCTTTTTTAATGCGTCAAAAAAATTTTTGAGAAAAAATAAATCAACGTCATACCTTTGTCATATATCTTATTTAGTCTATGGGAGTATTCTCCTCCCGACCCAATTAATAAGGCAAAATATGACAGATTTATTAGATAAAGAAAGTGATTTTAGTAACATGATTAATGCTCGCCTGTCACGCCGAGGTTTCTTATTAGGTACTGCTGTAGCAGGCGCGGGTGCATTTTTAGCATTAAATCCAGTGGCTAAAGCGATGGCTGCAGGCATGGAAAGTAAACTATTAAACTTCACTGCTATCCCTACTTCAACAAGTGATACCGTCGTGGTGCCAAAGGGCTACAGCACAGGTAATTTAATGTCTTGGGGTGACCCGATTTTTGCCAATGCACCAGCATTTAATGCAGATGGCAAACAAGATTCAAAAGCACAAGCCATGCAGTTTGGTGATAACACTGATGGCATGAGTTTATTCCAATTATCAAACGATCATGCACTACTTGCGATAAACAATGAATATACTAACTATGAGTTTTTATTTTCTGACGGCGGTAAAGCGTTAACAGCCGATGACGTTAAGAAAGCACAGGCAGCATTAGGTGTAACTATTGTCGAACTAGTCAGAAAAGACGGTAAATGGTCAATGGATAAAAATGGAAAAATGAACCGTCGCATTACCGCCAATACTGAAATGCAAATTTCAGGCCCTGCTGCCGGCCATGATTTATTAAAAACGAAAGCTGACCCAACAGGCACAAAAGTACTAGGCACAATCAATAACTGTGCAAATGGTCAAACCCCATGGGGGACTTATTTAACCTGTGAAGAAAACTTTGATGGCATGTTCGGCTCAGATAAAGCAGTGACATTAAATGACGATTTCAAGCGTTACGGTATCACAGCCGATGGCAGTGGGTACAATTGGCATAAACATGATCCTCGCTTTGATTTAGCTGTTAATCCCAATGAAGCAAACCGTTTTGGCTGGGTAGTCGAAATTGACCCTAAAAACCCAACATCAACGCCGGTTAAACGTACCGCTTTAGGGCGTTTCAAACATGAAAATGCGGCATTAATTGTTAATAATGACGGCCATGTAGTGGTTTACCTGGGCGATGATGAGCGTGGTGAACATTTATACAAATTTGTGACTAAGCATAAATACCAGCCGGGAAATGACAGTGCAAACCGTAAACTATTAGATGAAGGCACACTGTATGTTGCTAAATTTAAAATGGAAAAAGATAAATTAGAAGGCGACGGTGAGTGGTTAGAATTAACTTACGGTAAAAATGGCCTGACTAAAGAAAATGGTTTTAACAGCCAGGCAGAAGTAGTTATTTTTGCCCGCCGCGCGGCAACACAGGTTGGTGCGACAACAATGGATAGGCCTGAATGGGTTGCTGTTCATCCTGATAAAAAGCATGTTTTCTGTACATTGACTAACAATAAAAACCGTGGCCAGGAAGGTCAAGACGTTGGCGGGCCTAATCCACGCGCTAAAAACAACTACGGTCAAATTGTGCGTTGGTTACCAACCAATAATGACCACAGCAGTGCAACATTTCAATGGGATCTTTACTTAATTGCTGGTAATCCGACCGTACATCAAGGTGATTTATATGCGGGCAGCGCGAACATTAATAAAGACAATATGTTCAATAGCCCTGATGGACTTGGTTTTGATAAAGCAGGCCGTCTATGGATTCAAACAGATGGTAATTACTCAAATGAAGGTGATTATGCCGGCCAGGGTAACAACCAAATGTTATGTGGCGACCCTGAAACAGGTGAAGTTCGTCGCTTCTTAACCGGTCCAATTGGCTGTGAAGTTACCGGTCTGGCTTTTTCTGAAGACCAAAAAACCATGTTTGTCGGTATTCAACACCCTACAGGTCATTATCCTGCTGGTGGAGACAATAAGCCACGTTCAACGATTGTTATGATCACAAAAGATAACGGCGGTGTCATTGGTAGTTAATGGTTGATTATTTATGTAGAACGCCATGTCGTTTAAAAACGAACACCAGAGTCGACTGAAAATCGCTCTGGCACAAGGCGTGTTAGCGAAGGAGTAGAGCTCTCTTTCGAACTGACACAACACAGAATGAGCTATTTTTAGGCGCTCCCGTAGGGCGAGGCTCAAATGGTCGCATACTGTGTTAAATCATCACCCAATAGCCAGCTATTGCTTCGATGATTTGCCTTGAACTACACAAAACTAACAGCACTGTATAATACCAAAGGAAATAAAAAACTGACTACCCTTGCTGGTTAAAATTATCCCTAACTGCGTTGTGAGTTTTATTCAGAAAGTCCTGTTCTTCACCACTTCGTGGTCAGCTAAAGCTGCTCAAAATCGTTCCATACGATTTTGTGAAAGGAGAATAACTACTTCCTGCAACTCACACCTTGTGAGTGTTAATTTTTCCTGCGCAATACTTGATCACTTCATTAATTTCTTTGGTATAATTGTAAATATTTAATATATTGATATTAAAGGGAATTGCAATTCC
Source organism: Psychromonas sp. (assembly GCF_041586535.1). Lineage (GTDB taxonomy): Bacteria > Pseudomonadota > Gammaproteobacteria > Enterobacterales > Psychromonadaceae > Psychromonas. Next base: position 8,874 of record NZ_JBFGZY010000097.1, read on the forward strand.
ATTATTCAGGACTGAGGTTATTTAGCAGTCCTATTAAATATTTTATCTAACGCTTCCGCAATCCCTTCTGCTGCGAGCATTCCACGGTTAAGTGACCAAAGCGCGGAAGGTACCTCTACCATCTGTCCCGTTTTACCGATTTTTAGCAGCTGAAATAACGGGTTTTGCTGCCAACTCTCAAGTACCGTCACGGGCTTACTACGCACATAAAAAAGCCAATCCGGATTCACACGCAGTAGCACCTCTAAATTAGCTTGTATTAGGTGCGTGTCCTGTAAATCAGGCAATGCAGTTTTTAACCCAAGATAATTAAATAAACTACCCGTAAATGACAACGGTCCATGCATCCACATACCGCGTTCATTCACTGTGCTGAATTGAATCGTGTCAGTACTGGCAAATCGTACCCGATAGCTGTCCATTATTTGCTTGTGCTGTGTAATACGAGCCAACATAGCTTGCTCTTTACCTACCGCTTTAGCAATTATTGTTGCTGATGCCAAGGCATCTAAATAACTTTCACCACGGCTTTTCAGTAAGATAGTAGGCGCTATTTTAGAAAGATCTTCATAACTGACCCGATGGCGTCCAACATCGCCGATAATCAGCTCAGGTTTCAATCGCGCAATCAGCTCTAAGCTTGGCTGTGACCGGAGACCTACGGAGGTCCACGGTTCGATTAAATCCCGGACCTCGGGAATAATACGTCCCGAATCTAAATCATCGGCAACGCCAATCGGTGAAACACCGATGGCAGCCAAAGCATCAATAAAAGAGTATTCTAATACCACAATTCGTTTAGGCGCTTCAGGTAAGAGCAAAGTCCCTAATTGATGTTTAACCTCAATACTGGCTTGCGCTGAAATCACTCTACAAATCAGTATTAACGTACATACTAAACGCTTATAACCGAGCTTGGACATAATCAGAATTTACCCGATAAGCTAAGGGTGATGTTACGAGGATCGCCAGCATAAATACTACTATCGTCCGAGCCACCAACGTAATAGGTTTTATCAAATAAATTTTCAACATTGAGCGATGCACGATATTGCTCAATCTCATAATGAAGACCAACATCAAAGGTTGTATAACCAGGTAATTCAACACGCTCCGTTGAGTCCTCATCGGTATAGCGAGAGCTTTCATAATTAGCGCCCAGAGTTGTCCCTACGATACCGTTAGCAATTTTGTACGGGAAGTTATATTTCGTCCAAAAGTAAGCGTCATGTAATGCGCTTGCCGGGGTACGATTTCCCTCTATATTTTCATCAGGATTATCCGTAATTCTCGCATCAACATAAGCATAACCTAATTTAACCTGCCAGTTTTCCATTGGCATCATTAATAATTCAACCTCCACACCCGTGCTCTTAACGCCACCTAATAACTCATTTTCACCAGTGAGCAGGTCCTCTGCAACCACGTTAGTCTTTTTAATATCGAAGTAAGCAACGGATAAATTGGTTTTATCATTAAACAGGTCTGTTTTGGTACCTACTTCATATTGGCGACCTCTTTCTGGCTCAAAGGTTTCTCCATCGGCATCGGTATCTTCGATACTATTAGGGTTAAAGCTTTCCCCATAACTCATGTATAGCGAAGTTGCTTCAGTCAAGTGGTACACCACACCGCCTTGAGAAACAAAAGCATCGCTTGAACTCGAGGACGTGAAACCTGTGTCTACTCTTTCAAAATCAGCGTCTTGACGTGCATAACGCAAACCAGTCATTAACGTCCAGGAATCATTCAGGTAGATAGTATCTTGAAGATAAGCCGCGTAGTTCATATAGTCAGTAATACGATGATTTAAACTACTATATCCTCCGGTTCGGCCAGTTAAATCCTCCGGATTATAAAAATCAACACTGCTTGTTGCATCGGTTTGACGTCTAAAATCTTTTTGTTCATAACCAAGGTTAATACCCAGTAAGAGTTGATGCTCTACTGCCCCCCACCATAAGCTACCTGTCGTTCTAGCATCAGCAAAATGGTATTGGCGTGCATTATCATTGTTGCGATCACGTAAAGTCACAGTATCAGTGCCGTTATCCACGTCTCTTGTTTCATAAAATGAACGGTTATCTTCATGCCAAACACTTCGCCAATCAACGGTAACATCAAAATCATCTGTCGCCATAGTATTAAAAGTTGCAAAGGCAACAACGCCATTGTCTTCATCGCTATCATCGGCAGATTGGTAATGTGTGTCTATCGATGAAATTTGACTTATATCGTGGTCTAACACGGCTAAACCATCGTCTGCAACACGTTTTTCAGATTGTAACTCTAAGCCAAAAGTAATGTCTGTGCGATCATTCGGCACATAAGTTAAGGTTGGGAAAAGGTAATAATTCTGTTCATCAATATCCTGTCTATAGGAATCACTGTCTTCTGCACTCACGATAAAACGATATAACCACGTTTTATCGTCATTTAACGGACCTGTCGCATCGACTGTGCCGGTAAAACCATTATCATTGCCAAAGTTACTCACATCAGTTGCATAAGATCGTGTCGAAATATCGTAAGTTAGCGCTGAATTAGCTTGCGGCTTTTTTGTCACAATATTAATTAAACCACCCGGTTGAATCTGCCCATACATAATTGAAGCAGGCCCTTTCAATATTTCTATTTGTTCAATATTGGCTGTTGTTGGTGAGCCAAAGCGAGACGCCAGGCCGGGCAAGCCATTGACTTGAATAGTATTAAGATTTGCATCAATGCCGCGTAAACTAAAACTATCCGCATTATTGCCAGAACGACTCAACCCAGTGGTGTAACCGTAAGCATCTTCCAATGATTCCGCACGAATATCTTGTAAAAATTGTTGGTTAATAACGTTAACCGTCTGCGGCGTATCTAATGGATCGACATAGCTTTTGGTTGCCGTACTCACGTCCGGATTCAGGTAAGAGTTTTGCTGACCAACCACCACCATAGAGTCAAGCTCTATCGCTTCTTCAGCATAGGCATAGGAGGTTAGTCCTAAAATCACGACAAGACTTTGGGTTACGGGATTAATAGTAAATTTCATTGTGGCTGCTCTTTGTTGTAGTTTAGGTTGATAAAAAATCCGTTTACGGCCTTCTGCATACAATATTCGGGTATAACTGCCTCACTCAAGTGGTGACCGGATTCAAATGCGAATGGTATTGGTAATTATTATCATTTGCAAGGTGAGTGCTTTAATTTGATGTTTTTGATATTGATTATCATTTGCGATTAAAATAAAATGGTCAATCGACAGCTTATGTTGATTTTTTATTATTGTGCCCTACAAAGGTAAAACCACTGATTATGCCTCTCTCTATTCATCATTACGTTACGTTTTTGAGCGCATCTGTTTTTTTAGTATTAGGGGTTAGCTATTCATTAACAGCATGGTCAAGTTTGCCGCTAAATTTCACCCATCTATACGCTTACTTATTCCATTTTGATAACAGCAGCATCGAGCAACAGATACTATCGAGCATCCGTACTCCCAGATTATTAACAGGCATGCTGATTGGTGCAAACCTGGCTGTATCGGGAATATTAATGCAGGGTTTAACACGTAACCCACTGGCCTCTCCCTCCGTACTAGGCATGAACTCAGGTGCCGCCTGTTTTATTGCGTTATCCAGTATTGGTATGCATATTTTAGGTGATGTACCGAGCTTACTAGCAGCTGCATTCGGAGGTGTAGTGAGTGGAAGCTTAGTTATTTTCTTAGGTGGTTTTTTCTCCGCACGATCTAATCCTTTAAGACTGATTTTGGCGGGTATCGCCATTAATGCATTTTTAATCGGTATCACCCGTGCGGCAGTTATTCTGGCGGATGACCGTGCTTTTAGTGTGATCACCTGGTTAGCGGGCTCGCTTGCCAATATTAGCTGGCAGGAATGGCACGCGTTATGGCCAAGCAGTGTGTTGGGGTTGTTAATGGCACTGTATGTAGCTAAAAACTTAAACCTATTAGCACTCGGTAATGATGTCGCCGTCAGTTTGGGGATTAATATAGGACTAACACGCTGTTTAGCCTGTGCTGCCATTGTTTTACTCAGCGCATCCAGTGTTGCCGTTGTTGGTCCTATTGGATTTGTCGGTCTTATCGTACCGCATATTGCCAGAAGGTTAGTCAGTAATAACTTTCTCTTACTTATACCCGTTAGCGCGCTATTAGGTAGCTGTCTGATTGCCTGGGCTGATGCTTTGTCACGCGGTATTGCCTTTCCCGCTGAAACACCTGTTGGTGTGATCACGGCGCTGATTGGTACCCCTTTCTTTGTTTTCCTGACGATTCGGAATAAATGCTAATGAATGCGGTTAAGCTACCTATTTTATGTTTTTTAGTATTGTTATTTGCGGCTGCCAGTTTATTCGTTGGCGCGTCTGAAATCATTATGGCGAATGTTATTCATACCCTATTCTCACAAGGTGAATACGACTTTATTATTAACCAATACCGTCTGCCAAGAATTTTCCTCGCTCTGGGGGTAGGGGCTGGCTTAGGGCTGTCCGGCGCATTAATTCAAGGTGTGATTCGTAATCCACTTGCCTCTCCCGATTTAATGGGAATTAGTGCCGGTGCCGGTTTAGCCGCCACTGCCCTGTTAGTTTTTTATTCTGCAGCACCCGTTTACCTGTTACTGTTTACTGCTCTCACCGGGGGGTTAGTTACAGCTGCCATCATCTTATTAATCGCTTATAAAACCCGTCCCACACCAATCAGACTGGCGTTGATTGGCGTTGCTATTAGCACTTTTTTATCTAGTGGAATTGACTTCTTAATCATTGTAAACCCAATTGAAATGAATACTGCGATGGTGTGGCTAACCGGCAGCCTGTGGGGACGAAACTGGGCACAAGTACCGATTATTTGGGCAACACTCGCGGTGGTTTTACCCTTCGCTTTTTGGCTTGCATGGCGTCTTGATGTTATGGGATTAGGCGAAGAAAGCGCTACATCATTAGGCATTCGCCCCTCTAAATTACAACTAATGGCCCTATTAACGGCGGTCATACTCGCCAGTATCAGTGTTGCCGTCGCCGGTACTATCGCATTTATTGGTTTATTAGCGCCTCACCTTGCACGTATGTTGTTCGGGCATAACCATAAACTGTTAATTCCCGGCTCTGCATTGCTGGGCGCATTGATGTTAATTATTTCTGATACGTTAGCACGCGCTTTACAACCTCCATTAGAGCTTCCGGCGGGAGTATTAACCTCGTTAATCGGTGCACCTTATTTTATTTTTTTACTGCAACGCTACAAGGCTTGGTAATGATATCAACTGAAAACCTAACAGTATCATATGGCGATAAAACCATTATCAACGCGCTAAACCTGACTTTTAAAGCAGGTGAAATTACCGCTCTAATTGGTCCCAATGGATGTGGTAAATCCACGCTCTTGAAAGCGCTGGCACGTATGCATAAAGCGAGTTCAGGGCAGGTATTACTCAATAACCGGGCATTAAACAGTTTTGCCGATAAGCAATTGGCACAAAAAATGTCGCTACTACCACAAGTATTGATCACGCCAGATGGTATCTCCGTGCAACGCTTAGTAGAGTATGGTCGCACCCCCTATCTTTCACATTGGGGCAGATTAAACAGCGACGATAAAAAAAGAGTAGAGGAAGCGATGCAGGAGACGCAAATTAGCGGGTTTGCAACGCAACCTGTGGCGTCATTATCTGGTGGGCAGCGTCAACGAGCATGGATTGCGATGGTCCTTGCACAGGACACAGAGTTAGTCATGTTAGATGAGCCAACAACCTATTTAGATCTCTCTTATCAAATTGAATTGATGAAGTTAATGCAGGCGATGAAAGCCAAAGGAAAAACCGTCCTTGTTGTATTGCATGACCTTAATCAAGCCTGTCGTTATTGCGATAACCTGGTGGTGATGCAGGAAGGAAGGGTGGTTGCACAGGGCACTCCCGATAACGTCTTTACAGCACAATTGTTACGTGATGTATTCTCGCTTGAAGCGAAAGTCGTAGCAGACCCGCTGGCTAATACACCTATGTGTGTGGCTTATTAGGGCCTCTAGAGCACCATGTAGTATAAAAAGCGAACACCAGAGCAGACTGAAAATTGCCCAGACAAGGCGTGTTAGCGAAGGAGTAGTGACCTATTTCAAGCTGACACAACGTAGTATCGGCAACTTTCAGGCGCTCCCGAAGGGCGAGGCCCAAATAACCGAATGCTGCGTTAAATTTTTTCGATTTAGCGCACTAAATCTTCAAAAATTTGCCTTGCCTGAGGCTATTTGGGCTCTCGTTGGTGCCGTTTTTTTAAACTATATGGTGCTCTAGACCCAGCCTTACCTGCGCATATGCTGGTGGGGGACGGATGTTTTTCTGCACTAATCACAATTGCAAAATGAAAAGTCTGAACCTGATATTTGTCTGCAGTCCAATATGAGCATGATACTTCAAGATGCACAGTCAGCAAGGCAAATTGTGCCGAGATGCCAGACATAAAATTGAAGTTTAGTATTCTACAGAGAGATTTTATAACAACGCAGATTGGTACAAGTTGACTTGCCTTCCTGGGCTCGGGATCGAAAACCAGCGCTACGTTGCACCAATCGAAAAGGGAATAACCATTACCTCATGTTGCGCCTTGATCTGGTTTCCGAGCTCGTGTCTGACAAAGCATTTTGCAGTAACATGGGCATAAATTACTGTCTAATGACTTTAAAGTTATCCCATGCTTGAGACGTTGGCATAACCTCTAAGCTGTTAATATTGATATGTGCCGGTTGCTCAGCGATCCAGAAAATAATGTTGGCAATATCTTCGGGTTGCAGCGCATTGGCATTTTTATAAAGTGCATCATATTTATCCTGATCACCTTTAAAGCGTATCAGGCTGAATTCGCTTTCACATAGTCCCGGCTCAAGGCTG
>NZ_JBFGZY010000098.1:0-15483 GCF_041586535.1 Psychromonas sp.
CGCGGTTAATTTTTGTTCGAGATAAAAGCGTTTTAATCGCGACGCGAGGTGTGTAGCTTAGTCATTCTAAGTAAATACCTCGCAACAAAGAGTAAAACGCTTTTAGCCGACCCCTTCGGGCAGCGCTTGTTGGTTCTTTCTCCTGCGTTATCGCCTGTTCATGTAGAATAACTACACTACACAGGCTCTGCCTTGTATAAAGAACCAACAAACTGCTGCAAAAACAATCTCGAAAGATCAACAGACCCTAGGGCTTATGATATTAGAAGTAAATACAATAACGTAATCAAAAACACATAGCCATCTCTAAACCGCAGCAAGATGCAAGAATTTGTATTTTGCCGTAGTTTCGCCACATAACATACAAAAAAATATATTTATGTACAACAAGGTTTACATCGCGTTGGAAATAGAGTGCTAAAAAGAGGAAGCTTAGAAACGAAAAAACCCACTGCAGGCAGTGGGTTTTTTCGTGATATGGCGGAGGAGGAGAGATTTGAACTCTCGGAGAGCTATTAACCCTCGCTGGTTTTCAAGACCAGTGCATTAAGCCGCTCTGCCACCCCTCCGGAACGGGGGCGATAATACAGACTATCGGCTTAGCTTGTAAAGCATAAAATAGCAAAAACAGACCGTTCGCCTACAAAAACAACAAAGTGAATAAACAACAGTCAGAATTGACTGACTTTAATGCCAATCTAATGAGGCAGCTGAAAAAGCAGCAAATATTAGTGCTTATCAAATTGAATGTGTGATTGAAATATAGAAGAAGATGAGTTGTGGAAGGGTGTAGTTCGCTCTATTAACGATAACGAGAAGTTGGCAAAACTATTTAAATGGACTTATCCCCAAACTACTTGAAAATGCAAATTCAGAGGTTCGCTCAGATGCCAGATCAAGGCACAGCATGCAGAGAATGGTTATTCTCTTTTCAAGTGTTGTAATACCAACCTAAGTAACTATCTAATCTATCTTGCTGGTTAAAATTAACGATAACTGCGTTGTTTTCAATCCCAATAGCCTGCTATTGCTCAATCAAACGCCTTGTTCTCATTATTTTTAGCTGCGCAATGTTGGACCATTTACTTATACCAAATCCGATAATTATCTATTCATTTATGCTTGTTAAAATGAATACTAGCTAGACATAAAACTACGTTTTAGTCTTTGTTATTGATTTGATTCAGAACGTCCTGTTCTTCACCACTTTGTGGCCAGCTAAAGCTGTTCAAAATCGTTCCATACGATTTTATGCAATTAGAACAACTCGTTACTGCAATCAATGCCTTGCTTTCATCCATTTTTCCTACGCCTAAATAGATCATCTAATTAACGGAATTGGTATTACTTAGATTGGTATAACACAGAGCTGGCTTTTGAGCGAATCCCCCGTAGGGCAAGGTGAGAGGCAACCATTTTCTGCGTTATGAAGCATTGATTTAGAATGACTAAACCTTCAACTTAATGCATTGAATATAGTCACCTATCAACTTGCTGATTCTTGCATCTTCAAGCAGCTTGGGTATATCTACCAAGGTAATGGATTGCGCTTAAAATAGATAGAATAAAGTTTTCTTTGCTGTAAAAACGAAAAAACCCACTGCAGGCAGTGGGTTTTTTCTTGATATGGCGGAGGAGGAGAGATTTGAACTCTCGGAGAGCTATTAACCCTCGCTGGTTTTCAAGACCAGTGCATTAAGCCGCTCTGCCACCCCTCCGGAACGACAAAAATAGTACAGACTATCGTTGCAAGTTGCAAAGCTTAAAATAACAAATCAAACTGTTCGCTCACAATTGCAACAAAGTGGGCAAATAAACACCACGAAAAGCTTAAAATGGCTTCTTAAACTTCAAAAAAACGGCCTTCTTTCTCATAGTTATTGTTGCTAAGTCTTTGCTCCTGTATCCTTACGCCCTATTGAGGCTCAAATTACTTGAGTCAGTAATTCATTTATTATTGCTGGGCAGAATTAAGATGCAAGAGTTATATAACCCTAAAACGATTGAAAACAAATTCCAAAACTTATGGGACGAAAAACAATCTTTTAAAACAACAGAAGATCCATCCAAAGAAAAATATTACTGCCTATCAATGTTTCCCTACCCAAGTGGAAAATTACACATGGGTCATGTACGTAATTACACTATCGGTGATGTGGTTTCCCGCTATCAACGAATGCAGGGTAAAAATGTAATGCAGCCTATGGGTTGGGATGCATTTGGTCTGCCGGCGGAAAATGCTGCGATTAAAAACAATACTGCTCCTGCCGGCTGGACCTACGAAAATATTGAATATATGAAAACCCAGCTGAAACAGTTAGGGTTTGGCTACGACTGGAGCCGCGAACTGGCAACCTGCCAACCGGAGTATTACCGCTGGGAACAGTGGTTCTTCACTAAACTGGTTGAAAAAGAGTTAGTTTACAAAAAAATGGCCACGGTTAACTGGGATCCGGTTGACCAGACCGTACTGGCTAACGAGCAGGTCATTGACGGGCGCGGCTGGCGCTCCGGCGCACTGGTAGAACAAAAAGAGATCCCGCAGTGGTTTATTAAAATCTCTGCTTATGCACAAGAGCTGCTGGATGATTTAGATCAGCTTGAAGAATGGCCTGAACAGGTTCGCACTATGCAGCGTAACTGGATTGGCCGCTCTGAAGGGATCGAGATGGACTTTAAAGTAAGCGGTAGCGAAGAAACATTCTCTGTTTACACAACCCGCCCTGATACGGTAATGGGGGTGACTTATGTTGCCGTTGCCGCGCAACATCCTTTAGCGCTTGCAGCTGCTAAAAATAATCCGACACTTGCTGCATTCTGCGAAAAATGCAAAAACGTTAAATTAGCTGAAGCTGAACTTGCCACCATGGATAAAGAAGGTGTTGATACCGGGCTTAAAGCTATCCACCCTATTACCGGTGAAGAAGTGCCAATCTGGACCGCTAACTTTGTACTGATGGGTTATGGCTCTGGTGCGGTTATGTCGGTACCGGCACATGATCAGCGTGATTATGAGTTTGCTAAAGAATACGGCCTGGACATTAAAGCGGTTATCAAACCGGCTGATTGTGAGGTTGATATATCTACAGAAGCATTCACTGAAAAAGGGGTCTGCTTTAATTCCGGCGATTTTGACGGTTTAGATTTTACTGCAGCCTTTGATGCAGTTGAAGCAAAACTGGTTGCCGAGAATAAAGGTAAACGTCAGGTTAACTTCCGTTTACGTGACTGGGGTGTTTCCCGTCAACGTTACTGGGGCGCTCCGATTCCAATGTTAAATCTGGAAGATGGCTCTGTTGTACCGGTACCGGAAGATCAATTGCCTGTAGTACTGCCGGAAGATGTGCAGATGAACGGTATTATCTCACCAATTAAAGCGGATCCGGAGTGGGCAAAAACCACTTATAACGGTCAGCCTGCACTCCATGAAACCGATACTTTTGATACCTTTATGGAATCAAGCTGGTATTACGCACGTTACTGTTCACCGCAAAGTGACGATCAAATGCTGGATCCTGAAAAGGCAAACTACTGGCTGCCGGTGGATCAATATATCGGTGGTATTGAGCATGCAATACTGCACCTTTTATACTCACGCTTTTTCCATAAATTATTGCGTGATTTTGGTTTGGTTAACTGTGACGAACCTTATAAGAAACTGCTCACTCAGGGTATGGTATTAGCAGATGCTTATTATTATGAAGATGAGAAAGGTGGTAAAGTTTGGGTTTCACCAAATGATGTTATCACTGAAACTGATGCTAAAGGCAAAGTCATCGCAGCTAAAACCAAAGACGGCCGGGAAGTTATTTATGACGGCATGAGCAAAATGTCCAAGTCTAAAAATAACGGTATCGATCCGCAGGTTATGATTGATAAATACGGCGCTGATAGTGTGCGTTTATTTATGATGTTCGCCGCGCCAGCGGATCAAACGCTGGAATGGTCAGATTCTGCATTGGAAGGTTCACTGCGTTTCTTAAAACGTTTATGGAAAGTTGCATTTGATCATGTGGCTTTAGGCTCCGTTGCTGATTTAGATCTTAAATCTCATGCAGACGAGCAAAAAACACTGCGTCGTGAACTGCATAAAACCATTGCCAAAGTCAGCGATGATATCGGTCGCCGTCAAACTTTCAATACTGCCATTGCAGCAGTCATGGAGTTAATGAATAAATTGACCAAAGCACCGACTGAAACAGAGCAGGACCGCGCCATTTTACAGGAAGCATTAGTCGCAACGGTTAAACTGCTTTCTCCTATTACGCCGCATATCTGTGCTGAGTTATATCTGGCATTAGGGCAACAGGACGAGATATTAAACGCTCCGTGGCCGGAAGTTGATCAAAGCGCATTGGTTGAAGATTCAAAATTAATCGTTGTCCAGGTAAACGGTAAGTTACGTGCTAAGTTGACTGTCGCGGCAGATGCTCAGCAGGAAGCGGTACAGGCTCTGGCACTGGAAGAAGAAAATGTAAGTAAATTTACTGATGGAAAAACCATTCGTAAAATCATTTTTGTTCCTGGTAAGCTATTGAATATAGTAGCTAACTAACAGTAATACCCCTATCGGTTGCCGGTTTGAGAGAAATGAAAATCTGCCGGCAGCCCCACAGCCACTTAATAAAAGGCTTATTATGCAGTCCAGATCAGTCAAAGCTTTTTACATCCAGATAACCCTGGTTTTATTTTCTGTTGTAGCGCTCAGCGGTTGCGGCTTTCATCTCAAAGACACTAACGGTCTTATTGAAAAGTACCCCAAAATTTACCTGCAGAGTAGCAATTCAAACAGTGAATTGACGCGCTTTATTAAACTACGTCTGCGTGGCGCAGGTATTGAAATTATTAATCAGCCGGAAGCCGATGTCGCAACATTAAAAGTCGATAAGGAACGGCGCTCATCGCGTATTATTTCGCTTTATGTGAATGCACAGAACGCGGAAAAAGAGATGAGTTATAATGTTGATTACTCACTCTCATCTCCCGGTTACAAAACGCAGAATTTTTCGGTAAACCTGTACCGTGACTTTATTGAAAATGCTTCACAAGCGCTGGCAAAATCCCGTGAAGAGGAGATATTAACCAAAGAACTGCGCAGCATTGCTGCTGATCAGATTATTTCCACTATGCTCAGCATCGAAAACAAACTCTAACAGATGCGTATTTACCCTGAACAATTACAGCAGCACCTTAAGCAAAAAATCCCCCCCTGCTGTCTGATTTTTGGTGATGAACCCCTGCTTTGTCTAGAGGCCCTTGAGCAGGTAACAAAGGCCGCAAAAAATCAGGGTTATCTGGAAAAATTAAGTTTTACCCTTGATGGTAAATTTGAAAGTGATCTTATTTTTTCTCACTTTCAAAGTCTTTCCCTTTTCTCTGAAAAAAAAATAATACAGTTAACATTAAGTAAAACAAACAAGGACAATAGCGCTTTCATCCGCGAAATTACAGCGCTATTGCACCCCGATATCCTGTTGATTTTACAAGGCCCCAAACTCACTAACCAACAGATGAACAACGTTTGGTTCAAGACGCTAGAGCAGCAGGGCATATTTGTCACAGCAAACCTGCCCCTTGCCCATCGTTTTCCCCAGTGGATTTTTCAGCGCCTAAAAGCCCTTAATTTACAAGCAGATAAAGATGTTATTGATTATCTTTGTGTGCATTTTGAAGGGAACTTATTAGCGGCTAAACAAGAGTTTGAAAAGCTGGCTTTGTTATACCCAAAACAGCATTTAACCCTGCGCCAGGTTGAGCAAAGCATCACTACTCACAATCATTTTACCCTTTTTCAATGGGTTGACAGCCTGCTGGCGGGTGAGCAGACGCGCTGCGCACGTATTTTAAAACAGCTGAAGGCCGAAGGTACTGAACTATTATTACTCAGTGCAACCCTGAACAGCGAAATTCAAAAACTGCTTAAACTTGCCTATCAACGCCAACATACTCCACTGGCAAAATTATTAAGCCAACAGCAGCCTAAGCTTTGGCCTGCAAAACAGCAATTGCTCAGCACGGCACTGGCACGGTTGGATATCAGCAGGCTGGAAAAAATGGTGATTCAGTGTGCAGAATTCGAAATTTCTATTAAAGTAGATAATAGCGATTCAGACTGGTTAAAACTCAACGACATTACTTTTTCTTTTTTCTAATATGAAAGGACAATGACACACATGGATATTCAACAACAGGCCATCGGTTTTTTAGGAGGCACTTTTGATCCCATTCATTTTGGTCATTTGCGTCCGGCGCTGGAAATCAGCGAAGCCATTTCTCTCAAGCAACTTTTTATTATGCCTAACCATATCGCTCCGCATAAGTCGAAGAGCCACGGCAGTGCAAAACAACGCTGCAAAATGGTCGAGTTAGCAATCAGCTCGCAAAGCAGAATGGCCATTGATAAACGTGAATTGCAGCGACACCAGCCCAGTTACACTATCGATACATTAAAAGAGTTAAAAGCGGAATATCCGGATACCCCAATCTGTTTTATTATGGGAATGGACTCATTAACTAATTTTGACAGCTGGTATGAGTGGCAAAACATTCTTTCCTACTGCCATTTGGTGATCAGCCATCGCCCGGGCTGGCAATGCAAATTTAATAAAAAGGTCGAAACGCTGGTAAAACAACACCAAACCACGGATCAACACGATTTGCATAACCTGCAATGCGGTAAAATATACTTTCAGACCACCAGCCAGTTAGCTATTTCATCAACTGAAATACGTGAATTGTTAAAGCACAATATCAGTATTGACTTTTTAACCCCGGAAGCGGTTATCGACTACATTAAAGAGCATCATTTATACCAAACTAAGTAACCTCAAATTCATTTTTTAGGGGGCTTTATGTTATTTATCAAAAAGACGCTCTTACTCTTCCTGTTTCTATTTGTTCCCGTTGTCAGCAGTGATTCTGCCATCCCAGCAGTAAAACCTGAGCAGCAAGCCATTTACAGCCAGATGGATATTCATCATCCCGTTTGGGCCGCAAATGGCATGGTCGCTACGCAGGAGGCACTCGCAACTCAGATAGGTGTTGATATTCTTAAGCAGGGCGGGAATGCCGTTGATGCCGCTATCGCGGTCGGTTACGCACTGGCGGTCACCCTGCCCCGTGCCGGTAATCTGGGAGGCGGTGGTTTTATGCTGCTTTATTTAGCAGAAAAAAAACAGACCGTTGCTCTGGACTATCGTGAAAAAGCACCGGCAAAAGCGACAGCGGATATGTATTTAGATAAATCGGGTAATGTTATCAACTCTCTCTCCCGTTATCACGGCCTTGCGGTGGGTACGCCGGGCACCGTAATGGGACTGGAATTAGCAAGAGAAAAATACGCGAGTATGAGCCGGGCGGCTTTACTGGCCCCGGCAATAAAACTCGCCGCTGAGGGGATAACAGTAACACCGGATTTAGCAAACTCGCTAAAAGCACTGCAGAAACGCCTCAGCAAGTGGGAAAGTACAAAAAAAATATTTTATAAACATGACGGCAGCCCTTACCAGGCAGGTGAAATACTGCAGCAAAAGGATTTGGCTAACAGCCTAAAGCGTATTTCGCAGCAAGGTGTAGCCGGATTTTATCAGGGATATACCGCGCAGCAGATTGCCGACTCAGTGGCACAGGCTGGCGGTATTATGAGCGTAGCAGATCTGAACAATTATCAGGCGGTTGAACGTCAGCCCGTCACCGGAACCTACCGGGGGTATGATGTTATTTCCATGCCACCACCCTCCTCGGGTGGTGTGCACATTATTCAAATGCTGAATATGCTGGAGACTTATCCGCTGGACAGGATGGGACACAACAGTGCGGCAACAATTCATGTTATGGTTGAAGCCATGCGCCGCGCTTATGCTGATCGCAGCCTATACCTTGGTGATAGTGATTTTGTAGACGTGCCCGTGCAGGCTTTAACAGGTAAAAATTATGCTCAGCATCTGGTGAAACAAATTGATCTCAATAAAGCCTCTTTAAGCAGTGAAGTAATGCCGGGGAAACTGACTCCCTATGAAAGTAATGAAACCACTCATTTCAGTATTATGGATAAATGGGGCAATGCCGTTGCAAATACCTACACGCTTAACTTTAGTTATGGCTCAGGACTTGTTGCCGAGGGGACGGGGATATTACTTAATAACGAGATGGACGATTTTTCAGCCAAACCCGGAGAAGCAAACAGTTACGGGTTAATCGGCGGTGAGGCAAATGCCATTGCTGCGAATAAACGCCCGCTTAGCTCCATGAGCCCGACCATTGTACTTAAAGATGATCAGCCATTTTTAGTGACCGGCACCCCGGGCGGTTCACGTATTATCTCCACCACATTACAGGTTATTTTAAATGTACTCGATTATAAGATGAATATAGCCGACGCTTCTGCCGCGCCGCGTATTCACCATCAGTGGTTACCGGATTATATCCGGGTGGAAAAAGGTTTGAATACAGATACTATTAATTTACTGCAGGACAAAGGTCATAAGGTTAAAGTTCAGTCCGCTATGGGCAGTACCCAAAGCATCTTAAAAAATGAACAGGGTCTTTACGGCGCTTCTGATCCGAGAAAAGCGAACGCACTTAGCAAAGGGTATTAATAGCTATTCGACTATGAGTCTGTTGTTACTGTTATTTTTACAACGCTTTTTTGAGGCACAGAGAAAACTGAATCGTTTATAAAGTTCATAAAATAGTAATATAACAATTTTTATACTCATTGGAGCAAAAATGTTAATTATCACCTACCTGGCAAGCATCTATTTAATCATTGGTTTGTTATACGCACTCAAGTTAAACGCCAAACCCATTGAACAGAAGCCCCTTTGGACCAGCAGCAATGAACCTTTAAAAAGATTATCCGCTACCTTAATCTGGATGCTCACCTGGCCGCTGGCATTTGTAGCTAAACGAAAACATTAAATTTGCCTGATTCATCTGACTTGATAAAAGTTCACCACTTATCGCAAAGCTAACAGGCTGTAACATTATCATTTACAACCTGTTTCTGTCTGACCGATTAATAATCCACCAGCCGATTAGTTTTTAAGTTTGTTAGTTACTTTCGCAGTTTTCTCTTGTTCGGGATCCACTTTTTGCGGTTTGGGTATCCACGCGCCGTGGCGGGAGTAACTCTCAAACCACCATTTCCCCCACCCGATTAACCGGGTTGCAACCCATAAAGACCAGGCCAGCATCACTATCCGATAAAACCAGATAGGCAGGCTATATACGGTAACGGTCGGCAACTGCCCTGTTGTTATTTTATCCTGGAAGTATTTGAAAAAGTGTCCGTAACTGCCGCTGCCCGTCACCTGCATCTCCGGTGTTGATAACAGACCAACCGGAATAGATACAATCAGAGAAATAACCGAGATAACAGTCAGCAGCAGAATAGAGAGCTGCAGAAAATTGAATTTCCAGCGGCTCATTGAGGCCGACTGAACATGCTGGTTACGAAAGGCCATCACAAAAAAGAACAGCGCGGTAAGTAGAACACCGTAACTGTTCACCGTTGAAAAGCCCAGGCCTAATAACAGCCATCCCGGAGTGCCAATCGGCATCTTAAGCTGCAGCCTGCGGGCAATAACCGGCAGCACCAGCGCACCGATTAAAATAACAAACAATACCCCCCAATATAACATTGCCGCACCAAGCGCAGGGCCGTTAAGGTAGATTAACCAGCGATCCCGAAGCAGGTGATACTCAATATTAATATTAACGGTTTTACCCGGTAGTTTTATATCCGCACTGCTGTTACGCCAGGTTAATTCAGCCCGTTTTTCAAATTCCAGCATAATCTGCTGCTCACCGGGATGAAGCTGCACAACGGCAATATTATCAGGGTTAATGCTCATCTTATTGCTGTCATGCATTAACGAATTAATTTGTGCTCCTTCGGCCAGAATAATTTCGTAAGCAGCGCTTTGACTGGCTCTGACATTGAGCGTCAGTTTGGATTTCTGCACATTTTTACCGGACTGTTGCTCCAACGTCGCCATCTCAGTGGTGAATACCTCCCCTGCCACACCATCAGGTCGACTTACATCGATAGCCAGCGACTCTCCCGGCCACGGTTTCCAGGTAGGCTGCAGCTGTCCGCTGGCGAGATCCGATTTAATCGGTTTAATACCGTCAAATTTCACATGCCAGATAGAGGAAGGTATCACCGTCCAGGTTTCTGAATAGGCAGGGTTATTATCCGCCTGAAGATTAATGCTTTTACTCAATGGAAGTGATGACTGCCAACTGATTGTCTGCTGGTTTTGAGGGATCTGTACATTAACACTGCCATTTTCATTAACCGGGTAAGCAGACAAGATCTGTTCACCCGGTAATAAAGTAATGTTAAAGGATCCGGCATCAGTAACCGGTGCCAGCTTTTCTACCCGGGTGTGCATTCGCCACTCTTTGCCAAGATTGATGCTGCGCTGCACTATTGCATAGGATTTAACCGGCAGAGGTGCCAGTGTATTGGTATCCTCACGGGAAAGAGCCTGGATTGAGGTAAGACCGATATTGTTATTCACCACCACGCCCTGGCGGACACCATCAATTAACCATAATGGCGCGGTAACCTCAAAGTTATGGATATTGAGCGGCAGGTTAAAGGAGATTTCCGCATTTTTTACCTGCCCCTGCATGGTAACCGTGTGCGTACCTTGCGCAAGAAAAACAGTTAACAGACCCTGAGTGCTCCTGAGCACCGCAGGCTTATTATCAATAGTGACCTTTTCCGCCAGCCAGGCATCCCCCGCCGAAGGTAACGGCATGGCAATGTCGGTATCGGCGAAAGCCTCAAAACTGAGAATCAGCTGGTTATCTTTAACCTCCAGCAGACCATTATATAAGGATACGCAGGACGGCAGGCAGTAGGGCGATGTTAATAACCTGTTTTCATACTCTTTAAGCAGATACTCTGGCGGGTACCCCTGACCTGCGGGCAGCAGTTCCTGTGCATTCGCCCTATTGGGTGAAAGCTGTAAAGCTGCTGTTAATATCGGCACTACCATCATGGCAACTATTGTCGGTAAGGTTGAGCCGGGATGATTCACCTTGGAGTTTTGCCCTGTCAGGGTATTGCTATGATTATCACCGGGCGCATCAGGGTAATCGCTTTGGCGTTTTTCAACCTTAAACAGTGCTTGCAGTATCATTGCCCCCATCAGGCCGATCAGCAGTACATTGATTATCCGCCAGGCAGCGGTTAACAGCGGAGAAGATAACAGTAAGCGAATCTTCTGATCTGCTGTCACCAAACCCGAGGAATTAATATAGAGAGTATTCCAGGACCATGTCGGGATACCCGGCCCCGTCTGAACGCGATCATTCTCTCCCACCTGATATAAGTTTTTTTCCTGTTTTTTTCTGACCTGATCATAGGAATAACTTTTGCTCTCCTGATCAGATCTCAGCGCAGCACCCGCCTCCATCTCCTGCAGCGGTGCCAGCGTTTGTTTCTGATAATCTGTACGGCTGAGCGTTGATAAGCTTGTAACACTATGTTTTTCCAGTGTCGGATAGATAGCCAAACGCAACGAGCTGATTGTAATGCTGATAAAGGTAATCACCAGAATAGCAGCAGGCAGTATGGCGAGCCGGCTTAATAGGGTTTTGTATTTGCCTATTGGTAATTTAATAATGGCGATAAAAGCCAGTAACACCGCCCACTGAGCATTCGGTGCCAGCTCCTCATGGAAAGTGAACAGCAATGTCAGCGTCATTAATAACGCTCCTTTCACACCAAGCAGGTTATTAGCAGCAGCAATCAGGATCATCAACCAGAAGATATCCCATAAATTCCACTTCTGAAACCAGGTACCGCTAATACCGTCAACACCGTCGGCATAAACAGCGCGCCAGCCCGGAGGAAGATGTATTCTCGCCGTCAATTTTTCAGCATCTGTCTGCCAGCCCACTGCATTGATATTATTCACCTGCGGGATAGAACTTACTGCCTGTAAATTGATCTGCGGACTGCGTATTTCCACACCTTCATTACCTGCAAAATTGGTAATTAATACCGGGGTAGAGCTCACTGATGCCCGCCCTAATTTGACCGTTTTCGCAGCGTCTAACCGCCATCCCTGTTCCATTTTACCGTTAACGTTATCTTTCGAGATCGCATCTTTTCCGTCAAAGGAGATCCAGATTTCACGATCAATATTGATACTGTTCTGATGCGCGGCACCATCCCCCCGGGTCGTGATCTGTAACTGCATGGTATCGGTGCTTTCAAGGCGATAAGTCGGGTATGATTTCCATTGTTCAGGCACATCCACCAGCGAAGTATCGATGCTTTTCACACCACTGATATTGACTTCTCTGATCTGGACATCGGCTATAAAAGAGAGGTACTCATATTGCGGCCATTCGGGAGAAATTTTATCAGTTGAGATACTGGTGCGATTATCGCTAAAACGGCTGCCCAGCGTTATCTGATGCACCCCCGGCCTAACCTGCACGCGCAGCATACCATCCTCTTCCAATCTTGCCGGTAGAATCGACTGCAGATAAACGGTTTTACTGTCTGTAATAGCCGCCCTGCCGATCGTCACCTCGCGCGACTTACCGCTGACAAAGAGTTTGATGACTGTGGTCAAGCGCATAGGCACTCCGTCTTCGAGCGCACGATAAACCTGAACTTTAAGTGTGTTTTTATCATCAAGCTGCACCGTTTTTGTGTGCGGCGATAAAATAAGCTGATTGTTATTGATGCTTGTCGACAGCAGCGTATTGTTTCGCAATACTTTTATTAGACCTATGGTTTCAGGCATAGCAATAGCAGAGGGGATCTCCTGCCATAAAAACTTGCCACGAATAATGCTGGCACCTTTCTTAAGGTGTACCCTCGGCATGCCGTTGTGATCAATGACTGCGGCACCGTGCTGATTAACCGTTATTCCGCTCGGCCAGTTTTGTTTACTGCCGGGTAAATTAACCAGAGCATCTGCAGAGAATA
The DNA here is from genome assembly GCF_041586535.1 of Psychromonas sp. Classification (GTDB taxonomy): domain Bacteria; phylum Pseudomonadota; class Gammaproteobacteria; order Enterobacterales; family Psychromonadaceae; genus Psychromonas. The sequence continues at coordinate 12,959 of NZ_JBFGZY010000098.1, forward strand.
CCTGTACCGTCATTTCAAAAAGCATACCGTCATCCACAATTGTACCGGTAAACTCTCCCGGCCAGTGGCAGACCTTTTCTTTATTTGTAGTAATCTGCAAAGGACAATTTAAATCCGGATGGCGCTCGGCTACCCACTGTTCCCATGAGGGTTGCATTGCAGCTTGTTGTGCAGAACCCGGCAAACTGAATAAACAGCCCAGCAGCGTCACCAGCATGATTATTATTCTTGTAAACGACATCACAAATTCCTTTTAGTTACAGAGGAAATCCCTTCCCGCTTGATCACCGGATCGGATTGGCAGAGTCGAATCCTCAACCCATCAGCAACTCCAGATAACATAATAGATCATAACCGGTTGATTTTTGAATGTTGTTTGATTTTACCCTTGTAAAAGTGAGCCAGCCCTTAATTTATATCGGCGAAGCACTGCACGGCGGGATAGAAAAATGATCAGCAATAAAACGATAAATTAAGAACAGCCGGTTTCCCCCTCTCCTAAATAACATATTGATTATAGATAGTAAGAAAAGCGCTGGTTATTGATATGATAGCGTCACATGGAATTGTCATTACAAAGGGAAGTGATCATGGCTACTACTAAGGTGTTTTTATTCTCACCATTCCGATTAACGTTATTAATTTTATTACTCGCCTTCAGCTCTTTTAGCAGCGCGGTTAGTAACGTCAGCAACGACTCTTTCTCAAAAGCTAAGAAAATGCTTGAAAAAGAGGTTTACTTTGACCACAGAGAAACAATCTATTGTGCCGCTTCTTTTGACAGCAAAAAACGGATAACAGCCCCTGCTGGTTTTTATACCAACAAGTATGAGAAAAGAGCGAAAAAAGTCGAGTGGGAGCATGTGGTTCCGGCGGAAAACTTTGGACGTACCTTTGTTGAGTGGCGGGAAGGCAATACTTCCTGCGTAAACAGTAAAGGCAAAACCTTCAAAGGCCGAAGATGTGCTGAAAAAATAAATACAGAATACCGTCATATGCAGGCAGATATGTTCAACCTATACCCTGCCATCGGAGCCGTCAATGCACTCAGAAGTAATTATAATTTCACTATGTTATCAGGTAAACAAAGTGATTTCGGCAGTTGCAAAATGAAAATAGAGAACAGAAAAGCAGAGCCGCCAGAAATAGCTCGAGGTCAAATAGCACGCACCTATTTATATATGGAACAAACCTACCCCCGCTACAAAATGAGCAATTCTCAGCGAAAGTTGATGATCGCCTGGTCAACTCAACACCCAGTGAGTGCCTGGGAGTGCACCAGAGCTAGACGTATTGGTGAACTGCAGAAAAACAGAAACCTTGTCGTAGAGGAATTATGCGCACAGATAAAACAGGACTAGTTCACGGCTGATAAAGCAGAGATCAACTAATGCCGCTGCTTATGTCATTAAATAATGCAAATTAAAAGACTTTACTCTATTGTTGTTCTGCATTTTGAATAAACGCTTTACATAGCCGTTCAGCAAATCGGACATTATTGAGGAAAAAACATGATACTGGATTCATTTAACCTAAAAGGAAAAGTAGCCCTTGTTACCGGTTGTAATACAGGCTTAGGTCAGGGAATGGCATTGGCTCTGGCACAAGCAGGTTGTAAAGTCGTTGGCATAAACCGCACAAAACCCATTGAAACTATCGAAAAAATGAATGCGGCTGGCCATACTTTTTTAGATCTGCGTGCCAATCTTTCACAGCTGGACGATATTCCATATATTATTGATCAAGCCGTTATCAAATTTGGAAAAATCGATATTCTGGTTAATAACGCGGGTATTATTCGTCGCGAAGACGCTATTGATTTCTCAGAGCAAAATTGGGATGACGTGATGAACATCAATAGCAAGACGGTGTTCTTTTTCTCCCAGGCAGTCGCGAAACAATTTATTGCCCAAGGCCATGGCGGTAAGATCATTAATATCGCGTCAATGCTCTCTTACCAGGGTGGCGTTCGCGTCCCCTCCTACACCGCGTCCAAAAGTGCGGTGATGGGACTCACTCGGGCAATGGCTAATGAATGGGCAAAGCATAATATTAATGTCAATGCGATTGCCCCGGGTTATATGGAAACCAACAATACCGAAGCGCTTCGCGCAGATGCGGAGCGCAACTCCGCCATTCTGGAACGCATTCCGGCAGAGCGTTGGGGAACCCCTGCCGACGTTGCCGGATCTTGTGTGTTTTTAGCATCTAATGCGGCAAGCTACATCAATGGCCATACAATAGCAGTCGATGGTGGCTGGTTAGCCCGTTGATAAAACTGGACAGGTAACGCTATGTTATTTGGTAGCATGTACTTGCGAACATTTCGACGGAAGTAATACCAATTCCGATAATTAGATGATCTATTTAGGCGTAGAAAAAACGGATGAAAGCAAGGCATTGATTGCAGTAACTAGTTGTTCTAATTACACAAAATCGTATGGAACGATTTTGAACAGCTTTAGCTGGCCACAAAGTGGTGAAGAACAGGACGTTCTGAATCAAATCAATAACAAAGACTAAAA
>NZ_JBFGZY010000099.1:0-15364 GCF_041586535.1 Psychromonas sp.
CCACTAAATTTCCCAGCACGATGCCATGCTTATGGCCTAACCCTGAGCGCGGTAAAATGGTTGCCGCCAGTTTAGGATCTGCGATATGGATTGCAATCCCGGTTGGAATTAACTTTGTTTCTCCCGGCTCAATAATTAATGTTTGATCAATACAGGCACGTAAATCCATTCCGGCAGATCCTGCTGTCGCGTGCTCTGGAAGCGGAAATTCATTGCCAATACGGGAATCAAGAATTTTAAGCTCTATTTGTTTCATTATTTTATCTCTTTATTTTTCAAAGCGTATTGCTGGTTTATTATTTCAAGGAGTTGGCTGGCAACCGCTTTTTTATCGGCAAGCGTTATATCAAATCTATCAACGGCAGAAAACACGCTTAACGCATTTTTTTCACTGTTAAAACCCTGCCCCTCTTTTGCAACATCGTTTGCCGCAATTAAATCTACATTTTTACGCTGTAATTTATCTTTTGCATGGGTTTCAACATGTTGTGTTTCTGCTGCAAAAGCAACACAAAATGGGCGCTGGTCATGATTTGATACTTCTGCAATAATATCCGGGTTTCTGATTAATTGAATGGCCAGCTCATCAATACCCTGCTGTTTTTTTATTTTTTGTTCAGCAACCGTCTCTGCTCTGTAATCAGCGACAGCCGCACAGGCGATAAAGATATCGCAGTTGTGGATGTTTGCTAAACTAGCCTGATGCATATCCAGCGCACTAATCACATCGAGCCGGGTAACCCCTTTTGGTGTATCTAACTGCACGGGGCCGCTAATCAGGGTTACATTGGCTCCTATTTTTTGCGCAGCTTCAGCTAATGCAAAGCCCATTTTACCTGAGCTATGGTTACTGATGTAACGTACAGGGTCTAATGCTTCCCGTGTCGGCCCCGCTGTAATAGTGATATTCACTCCGGCTAATAAGCTGTTTTTCACTGCAAAAAAATCGACAACATGGTTAACTAAGTCAGCGGGTTCAAGCATTCTTCCTGGCCCAATATCGCCACAGGCTTGCGGCCCCTCCCCCGGTCCCCAAATCAAAAATCCACGTTCAGCTAACACGCCAATATTTTCCTGCGTTGCATGAGCTTGATACATTTCCATATTCATTGCCGGTGAGACAGCAATAGGCGCAGGCGTTGCTAAACACAAAGTCGGTAATAATTCATCTGCAAATCCAGCACGTAACCGGGCAATCAGATTCGCCGTTGCCGGCGCCAGCAGAACGAGATCCGCCCATTTAGCCAGTTCAATATGCCCCATACTGGATTTAGCACGTGGATCCAGCAAGTCATCAGCAATTTCATGACCGGAAACGGCCTGCATGGTTAACGGAGTGATAAACTCTTTTGCTGCAGCGGTCATAACGATACGCACATCGGCGCCCTGCTCTTTTAAACGGCGCGTCAGTTCTGCACATTTATATGCGGCAATACCACCGGAGATACCAAGTAATATTTTTTTTCCGCTTAAAGTTTGATTAACAGACATTAGAAAATACTCAATATAATAAATAATAAGGTCGATAGGATAACAAAGTAATCAATAAAATGGTGAATAAATCTCCCCCGATTTACAAGCAATTTCCCGCCTGCACTATACTTATTTGAAATCCGATAAAGAATAGTTTATTTCACTTATTCACCTTGGATATTGATGAAGCTCATTCAAACAGAAGTGATAATAAAGGGAAATGTTAGCTCAGAAAATATAACTCATGATTTGTAATCTGATTTAATGGCTGGAATTAATTATCCTATGACAAAATTAAAAGATTGGCCGGATCAGGAAAGACCGCGGGAAAAATTATTGCACAAAGGCACAACCGCGCTTTCTGATGCAGAACTGCTCGCTATTTTCCTGCGTACCGGCTGCAAAGGAGTGGATGTCGTCACCCTTGCTAAACAACTGCTCAGTGAATTTGGTTCATTACATGCCCTATTTGCCGCATCTGAGTCTGATTTCTGTGAAAAGAGAGGCTTAGGTCAGGCAAAATATGTGCAGTTGCAGGCGGTACTGGAGATGTCCATCCGTTATTTACAGGAGCCGTTAAATAAAGGCCAGCCTTTAACCAGTGCCGCACAAACCAAAGCTTTTCTGAGCGCTAAAATGCATGACTTACCCTACGAAGTATTTGCGGCAATATTATTAGATACGCAACATCGGGTGATCCGCTTCCATGAATTTTTCTTTGGTTCAATCGACTCCGCAACAGTACACCCGAGAATTATCGCGCAAAAGGCATTATCCGAAAATGCAGCAGCCATTATTCTGGTTCATAATCATCCTTCAGGCGATCCGCGGGCCAGCGAAGCAGACAAAATAATGACCCGAAAGATAGTTTCTGCGATGCAATTAATCGACGTCCGTGTGTTGGACCATTTTGTCGTTGGACACAAAAAATGTACCTCTTTTGCCGAAAATGGATGGATTTAGAGCCTAAATTAAGAGTTTTGTTGATCTTTCATACTCAATCATGTATAAAATGCGCCCTCGACGCCTTTGGCGACGGCTAAAAAAGGTGTTCGACTATTTTGCTCGAGTAAAACAATTATTTTGGAGAATTACGACATGTCTAGAGTATGTCAAGTTACAGGTAAGCGTCCAGCTACTGGTAATAATGTATCACACGCAAAGAACCGCACACGACGTCGTTTTTTACCTAACCTGCAAACACACCGTTTCTGGGTTGAGAGTGAAAACCGTTTTGTAAAACTACGCTTAACTACTAAAGGTATGCGTATCATCGATAAAAAAGGTATTGATGCAGTATTAGCTGATATCCGTGCCAATGGTGAAAAAGTTTAAGGAGCTTTAAAATGCGCGATAAAATTCGTTTAAATTCAAGTGCTGGTACTGGCCATTTTTATACTACTGATAAAAATAAAAAGACGATGCCTGAAAAATTTGAGATCAAAAAGTTTGATCCTGTAGTACGTAAGCACGTTATGTACAAAGAAGGCAAAATCAAGTAATTTTGATTTAGTCTGAATGAAAAAGCCCGGTTTATACCGGGTTTTTTTATACCTAAAAATTATGTTTTTCTGCTCAGATCCCGCGCTAAAATCAGCGATAAGCCGATCATTTGCAGAAATATAGACCAGTTCCTTAATCTCGATATCTGTTGTTTTAAAACCATCTCCAACTCAGCCAACTCCAAATTCAAAAAATATTTATTATCTATTCTTTCACGGAGTTGATCCTGGTAGTCATTAATCTGCCGATCTAACGTATTGATATTTTGCAGCGACAGGGGCAGACTTTCCTGCTGCAGATGTGTTTTTAATAAGGCTGTAAATTGTTGCCTGATATTATCAGTCAATCCCCCCTGATTTAATAACAGGTACAAGGTTTCCCGCTTGCGCTCAATACCTTCGATTTGTGTCCAGAAAAGATCTATCTCTTTAGCATTGCGCGTCGCCTCGCTGGACAGAATACTAACTTGCTGATCTTTCCCCTCGATAATAAAATGTGTTACCAACGCGGAAGAAATATTAAATAGCAGACCAGTCAAAACCACCAGCCAGGTAGGTAAAGCAAACATAGATTTTCTCCAGAGAGTCAGTACACTGATAAGCTAATGTTAGTTCAAAGAGGAAGTTGTCGTGCCGGAATTGCCTGAAGTAGAAACCAGCCGAAGGGGAATCAGCCCGCATTTAATCAATAAAGCGGTCAAAGATGTTGTCCTGCGCCATACCCAGCTGCGCTGGAAAATACCGCAGGATTTATTATCCCTCCTTGCTGATAATATTTTAATTTCCATAGAGCGCAGGGCTAAATATCTGCTGTTCAACTTTGCTAATGGCACTTTATTAATTCATCTGGGCATGTCTGGCAGTTTACGGATTTGTCCTCTTGCTACCCCGGCAAAAAAACATGACCATGCCGATATCATTTTCGACGACTGTTTATTACGCTTTACTGATCCACGCCGTTTTGGCGCTATTTTATGGTTGGGCTTAACGCCGGAACAATCCCCTCTGCTTTACAAATTAGGCCCGGAGCCCCTCAGCAGTGACTTTACCGCGCAGTATTTATATAAACTCTCCAGAAACCGTAAATTGCCGGTAAAGCAATTTATTATGGATCAAAAAATTGTTACTGGTGTAGGCAATATTTATGCGACTGAAGCGTTATTTAGCAGCGGCATTTCGCCAATAAGAGCTGCGGGTAATATCTCGGAAAAACGTTATCAGGTTTTAGTTGATGCGATTAAAGAAATTTTAACGCAGGCGATACAACAAGGCGGAACGACACTGAAAGATTTTGTCGGAAGTGATGGTAAACCGGGATATTTTCAACAGACGCTGCATGTATACGGTAAAGCGGGCGAAAGTTGCCCCCGCTGCCAAACCGAACTAAAAGCGCTTAAGCTTGCAGCAAGGAACAGCGTTTATTGCCCGAAATGTCAGCGCTAAAGCGAGTGCTTTAACTTTCATTGTTTGGGGGCGAAGGCTTTAGCCTTCTTTCTTTTCCGCCGCAATTAACTGATGATTTGAATTACCCAGCCGATTAACTACTTTGCAGGACTTCGCTTGTAGCAGTATTGGTTTGGTTGCATGCTTTCGCTTGATAGCTAATGGTTTAACTTTTATTGTTGGTATTCCGCCCTTGACGGCGTGTTGCTTTTCTTTGCACAGCCAAAGAAAAGTAACCAAAAGAAAGGCTGCCCGAGCCATTTTTTGATCTTCCCATGCCCACCTGCTTTTTTACGCACCATCTCAGACATTACATCCCTGTACTGGCTGAGATTACAAAAATCCTCCATGATTTTTCTTGCTAAAGCCGTTGTTCATAACAAGAAAAATGGACGGGAGATACTTAGCCGTTTTGGTTTGACATTTTAATTAGTTGAATTGCATATAAAGTAAAAGTATATATCCAACCTTTTTGACTAAACGTAATTCAAACTCATTTAGCTATTTAGACTTAGAAAAACCAGCAAATGAAAAAACGTTTTTATGTTCAAGAGGCATTAATTAGAGACAAGTTTTTGATTCGCTATTTCAGCCTGATATCAATGGATTGATTATTGGTTTTAAATTTGTTGCATTGATTTAAAAATGAAACCGTTATACGAGTAATGCCAAAGCGGCTAGGCAATTTCCGTACGTTTTTCTTGATCAATCAATTCCTTTAGCAAGTGAAAACAGGACGTTTTCACTAGGCTTGGCTCTGCACATGGATGTGCTGTCCAAGCCGATGCGTTAAAAAGGGATTTATTTATCAAGATAAAAAAACGTCTCGGAACGGCACTCTTTTGGTTACTTTTCTCTTGCTGTTGAGAAAAAGTAACCCGCCGTCAAGAGCGGAAGACCAACAATGAAGGTTGCATCTATGCTAACAAGCGAAGGCCTATTAACAAATCAATACTGTTAGGCTCCATCAATATAGTGGAGAAAGGTAATAAAAAGTAAACCTTTCCCTTTGCGGGCTGAAGCCCACGCCCCTTGATGAAAGTTAAATAACCTCCTGCAGAACAGCGGCTTTGCTAAGAGTAGAAAAAGGTAAACCATCAGCTGTTATTATGGGCGTTGTAATTGCTTATTAAGCAGAGCTTCTTTAACGCAAGACGGTGCAAGAGAGCCAATATCACCATCATGTTTAAAGACTTCTTTGACCACAGTTGAAGAGATAAACCCGGTTGCCGCATTGGCCGGTAACAGAAGCGTTTCCAATTCAGGATTTAAGACTTTGTTTACCTGCGCAAGCTGCAGTTCATAATCCGCGTCTGTGCTGCCGCGTATGCCTCTGATCAGCGCCTGGGCATTATGCTCCTTCGCAAAATCAGCTAATAAGCCGGAAAAAGGGATCACTTCAACACCGCTTAAGTGAGCGATTGATTCAGACACCAAATCACAACGCTCAGTTAAATTAAATAGCGGTTTTTTGCTGGTATTAACGGCGACGGCAATAATGACTTTTGCCGCTAATTTACTTGCCCGGGTGATCAGATCAATATGACCTAAGGTAACCGGATCAAATGAACCCGGAAAAACAACTGTTTTCATTTTATTCAGCCACTATCATTGATGCTTAACAACAGCATCATTAATTTTTTTTAAGCCTTCCTGAGCCGAGTCTGCATTCCAGTAAAAACTGTACCAGGGTTCAGGGTTTTCTGCTGAGCGTAAACTTGCCCTTGGGAATTCGAGAGAAATATAGTTGTCATGCATATCATACACTGAAGCGCCTACTTGAGTGTCACTGGCAAGCCAGACAATAATCAATGCGACAAAAGGATAAACAAAAAACAATTTAAACATAATTAACTCCCTTTATTATGTACAGGTATTTTCTTTTAAGAAAATAAAAACATTGTACAAGAAAACAAGCCTACCTATTTTATTTAAAATCAATTCTGCTGGGAAACCTATTCTCCGGCAAATCTAACTAAAATCGACCTTTTCTTTTGATTGTTTGAAGATAGCCGCAGATAAAAAGCTTAAAAATTCATCGCCACTGCGATCATCTATCCATTTCCCGTCCTTATAATCATAATGATGACCATTCTCCAGCGTTGCCAACCAAATCTGGTGCAGAGGTTGCTGACGATTAATAATCAATTTGCTCCGGTTTTCAAACTCAAGCGTTAGCAGGCCGCCATTCTGATCATAATCTACATCCGCACCGGATTCCTCGATACACTCTTCGATATTTTGGTAAAGCTGATCAGCTAATTGCAGAAATTCACTATCATTCACATTACTTCCCCTTTGCTTTTGAACAATGAAATGCGATTATATACACAAACTGCTTAAAGGTGCAGAAATCTGTATAGGTAAGGAGTAATAACTTCCTTGTTAATACGGCGTGAAAACAACGCATTGGGAAAAGCATGAAAAGTATTAAGTTATTAATTACAAACCTGCTTTTTGTCAGTTTATTAGCAGGCTGTGGCATGAGTGGACCACTTTATAGGACCCCAAAACCGGCGCCTGCTGCTGAACAGCAAAATACAGCACCTGAAGAAGTACAATCTTCGCGCGAACTTCTTGATAGCGACGCAATAAAAGCCTCCGCAAGCGAATAAGAGAAACAGTTTTTAAGCTGAAATTCTCTTTGTAATACATTAATTTATAAAATAGTTAAGTAAATAACAAGGATTTGAAATTGGATCACTTTAATTATCAAAATGATGGCCGTCTTTTTGTTGAAGGATTACCTGTACAGCAGGTAATTGAAAAAGCGGGGACACCAGCTTATATCTATTCGCGTGCCACCATAGAGCGTCACTGGCAGGCTTTTGATCACGCTGCAGGCAAGCACCCCCATCTTATCTGTTACGCAGTTAAAGCAAACTCTAATTTGGCCGTATTAAATCTGATGGCGCGTATGGGCTCCGGTTTTGATATTGTTTCTGTCGGTGAGCTGATGCGTGTTATTCAAGCCGGTGGCGATCCTAAAAAAGTGGTTTTTTCCGGCGTAGGTAAAACAGAAGCTGAAATATCTGCCGCATTACAGGCGAACATTCTCTGCTTTAATGTTGAATCGATTTCCGAGCTTTACCGGATTAATGCCGTTGCTAAAGAGCTGAATGTTAAAGCACCGATTTCAATCCGTATTAACCCGAATATTGATGCCGGCACGCATCCTTATATATCAACAGGTTTAAAAGAAAACAAATTCGGTATTGAGATAGAAAAAGCATCAGAGGTTTATCAAATCGTCCAGGAACTTGAGTTTCTGGAAGTCAAAGGTGTCGATTGCCATATCGGTTCTCAGTTAACAGAAATAGCCCCCTTTATTGAAGCATTAGATAAATTGTTAATCTTAATTGATCAGCTTGCGGAGCAGGGTATCACCATCTCCCATCTGGATCTGGGCGGCGGTTTAGGCGTGCCTTATGACAAAGAAACACCGCCGGAGCCGACTGAATATATGACTGCAATCATTAACAGAATGGCAGGCAGAAAGCTTAAACTTATTTTTGAACCCGGCCGCGCTATTATGGCAAATGCGGGTGTGCTGGTAACCAAAGTTGAATTTTTAAAACTTAATGATCACAAAAATTTTGCGATTGTCGATGCGGCCATGAACGACTTAATTCGTCCCGCGTTATACAGCGCATGGCAGAATATTATTCCACTTAATAAGAACCATAATGACGGCAAAGATCGCCCTGTACGCAGCTATGATATTGTCGGCCCTATTTGTGAAACAGGTGACTTTTTAGGTAAAGAGCGTCAGCTTGCTCTGGCTGAAGGTGATCATCTGGTTATCCGAAGCGCAGGGGCATACGGCGCCACCATGAGCTCAAATTACAACTCGCGTTGCCGGGCTGCGGAAATATTAGTCGATGGCGAAAAAGCTTTCGTGGTACGGGAGCGTGAAGAGCTTAAAGACTTATGGCGTGGCGAGCACGTTTTACCTGAGTAATTTTTTACATGATGCTGTTGGCGTCTGCTAGACTATCTGAGTGAAGTTAAACAACGAGAAATAATGAATATTCAATTTTCTAAAATGCATGGATTAGGTAATGACTTTCTGGTCATTGATAACGTAACGCAAAATGTCTTTCTTTCTAAAGATGCGATCCGCCGTTTGGCGGATCGTAATTTTGGTGTTGGTTTTGACCAATTATTAATGATTGAACCTCCTTATGATCCTGAGTTGGATTTTCATTACCGTATTTTTAACGCTGATGGCAGTGAAGTAGAGCAATGCGGTAATGGCGCGCGTTGTTTTGCCCGTTTTGTTAAAATGAAAGGGTTAACGCAAAAGCGGGTGATTAATGTCAGTACTGCCAATGGTAAAATTCAGCTTAAAATTGAACAAGATGGCAATATCACAGTGGACATGGGTAAGCCCATTTTAGAGCCCGCCAAAATTCCTTTTATTGCCAAAAAAGAGGAAAAAACATACATACTGCGGGTTGAAGATCACACCGTTATGTGCGGTGCAGTTTCTATGGGTAATCCACACTGTGTGGTATTAGTGGATGATGTTGATACCGCGCCGGTAGATACCTTAGGTCCTTTACTGGAAAATCATGAGCGTTTTCCGAATAAAGTGAATGTCGGTTTTTTACAAATACTAAGCCGGGACAGCGCGCGCTTAAGGGTTTGGGAAAGAGGTGTAGGTGAAACCCTGGCCTGTGGTACAGGTGCCTGTGCGGCTGCCGTAATTGGTCAATTACAGGATAAACTGAATACTCACTGCACTATTGAACTGCCCGGCGGTAAGCTGCGCTTTTTTTGGCAACCGGGACAAAGCGTGCGAATGAGCGGTCCTGCGGAATTTGTCTTTGATGGACAAATTCAAATCTAAACTCCATTATTAACAAGTTATGCGAAATAGTGTTGTTTTTCTGTTTTTAAGAAAAATAACACTTTTTATTTTCTCTACGATAATAATGGTATCACTATGTCCGCTTTACAGCCCCTTATCGATAACTATTTAAATCATATCGCCAGCCAGCGCGGTTTAAGTCCGGTAACCATTACCAACTACCGACGCAATTTAATGGAATTTGTGGTTCTGTTAAAGGAAAAAAAGATAACCTCCTGGACAGAATTAGACAGCCATATTGTGCGCTTAATGGTGAAAGATCTGCATAAAAACGGCCTGAAAGCCCGCTCTATCGCCACCAAACTTTCCGCACTGCGATCTTTTTTAGACTATTTGGTACAGTTTGATATTTTAACCAGCAACCCGGCAAAGGGAATATCTGCCCCTAAACTTGATAAACCGTTGCCAAAAAATATCTCCGTTGACGATATGTTTCAACTGCTTGATATTGATGAAAAAGATCCGCTAAGCATTCGTGATCAATGCATGATGGAGCTAATGTACTCTTCCGGACTGCGCCTCAGTGAGTTGGTAAACATTGACTTACAGGATGTTAAGTTATCTGCAAAAGAGGTAATGGTCACAGGTAAAGGCAGTAAACAACGATTATTACCTATTACCGAGAAAGCAGTTGTTACCCTTAAAGGCTGGCTAAAAATACGCACTGAATTTTGTAATCCGGGTGAAAAAGCCCTCTTCGTATCCAAGCAAAAACAAAGAATATCGACGCGTAATGTCCAGGCCAGAATGGAAAAATGGGGATTGAAGCAAGCCTTACCAAGTCATATTAATCCGCACAAGCTGCGCCATTCATTCGCCACCCATATGCTCGAATCAAGCGGTAACCTGCGTGCAGTACAGACATTATTGGGCCATGCGGATTTAGCCACTACTCAGGTCTACACCCACCTTGATTTCCAGCATTTATCAAAAATTTATGATCAGGCACACCCGCGGGCCAAACGTAAAAAATAACCAGTCAGGATAGATTTTTATGAAATACTACCGAGCAATGAAACCTTTTAAAGCAATCAGTTTTGATCTGGATGATACCCTGTACGACAATCATCCGGTAATCGAAAAAGCCAATCAGTCGATTATTAAACACCTCAACGCTACCTACCCTGAACTGGCAGAATTAACAGAACACCAGTGGTCGTTATACAAAGAGATTGAAGCGACAGAGTTTCCGGAAGTTAAACATGATGTTTCTTTATGGCGAATTAAAACACTTACCAGGATTATGATTATTTATGGCATTCCGGAAGTTAAGGCAATTGAATATGCCCGCCATGCCTTTACAGAGTTTTTAAAGCTGCGCAGTGACTTTGTAGTACCGCAGGAAAGTTTACAACTATTGGAAAAGTTAGCGGAAAGTGTTCCTGTGATTGCCATAACTAATGGTAATGTTGATGAGTTTCAAATCCAACTTCATGATAAATTTAAATTTATTCTAAAAGCAGGCAATGGTTTTAAATCCAAACCGGAGGCCGACCTGTTTATTGAAGCAGCCCGGCGTCTGCACATTGAAGTCAGCGATATTCTGCATGTTGGTGATCACCTGATCAGTGATGTCTACGGAGCGCAAAACAACGGCGCGCAGGCTGTCTGGTTTAATCCCAATAAACAATCTCTCAATGGTGCAATGTTATTACCAACGGTTGAAATCAGCCGTTTAGATCAATTATATAAACTGCTATAATTCCCGCTATTACTGAATAAATAAACAGGTTTATTGTTATGGATGTCTCTTACTTACTTGATGGTTTAAATGATCACCAGCGTGCCGCAGTTTCTGCACCCGAGCAAAACATGTTAGTGTTAGCCGGCGCAGGCAGCGGTAAAACACGGGTGCTGACCCATCGTATTGCATGGCTAATGCAGGTAGAGAACATTCCAACATTCGCTATTCTGGCAGTAACTTTTACCAACAAAGCAGCGAAAGAGATGCGCGGACGTATTGCTGAAATTTGTCCGCATCATATCGGCGGCATGTGGATAGGGACTTTCCATGGTATTGCCCACCGTTTATTACGCCTGCATCATCATGAAGCAGGTCTGCCAGAGCAGTTTCAGATAATTGATAGCGATGATCAGCAAAAGATGATCAAACGTATTATCAAAACTCTTAATTTAGATGAAAAATACTATCCGGCCAAAGAGCTGCAGTGGTATATCAACGATAAAAAAGATGAAGGGCTGCGGGCAAAGCATATCCAGGTAGGTTACAGCCTGCAGGAAAAACAGCGCCTGCAGGTTTATCAGGCTTACGAAGAAGCCTGCCAACTCGCCGGGCTGGTTGATTTTGCAGAATTATTATTACGTGCCCACGAGTTATTATTAAATAACCCGGCACTGTTATTACACTATCAACAACGATTCCGTCATGTCCTGGTTGATGAGTTTCAGGATACCAATAAACTGCAGTATGCCTGGTTAAATCTGCTTACTGATAACAATAACTATCTGACCATTGTCGGCGATGACGATCAGTCAATATACGGATGGCGTGGTGCTGATATTGAAAATATTCAACGTTTTTTAAAGGAAAAAATCAACCCGGTCACGGTGCGTTTGGAGCAGAACTACCGCTCTACCGGACATATATTAAATGCCTCTAACCATCTGATAAAAAATAACAAGGACCGCCTGGGTAAAGAATTGTGGACCAGCGGCGACGATGGCCAGAGCATTGCCATTTACAGTGCGTTTAATGATTACGATGAAACACGTTACGTCACCTCACAGCTGCAGGCATGGCAAAATAGCGGTAAAAAACTTGCGGAGTGCGCCATTTTATACCGCAGCAATGCGCAATCCCGCCTCTTTGAAGAACAGTTAATGGCGCAGCAGATCCCTTACCATATCTACGGGGGGCAGCGATTTTTTGACCGTTTAGAGATAAAAGACAGTGTCGCTTATCTGCGTCTGATGAATAATCATCAGGATGATGCGGCTTTTGAACGTATTATCAATAAACCTAAACGTAAAATCGGCAACACCACCCTGGATAAAATTCGACTTTGTGCCCGCGAGCAGGGTTATACCATGTGGCAGGCGAGCTTGTATTTAATTGAGCAGAAACAATTGAGTGCGGGGGCAAAAAATTCATTATCCGGTTTTATCGAATTAATAAACCGTTTTAAAACAGAAACCTCGGAGTTGCCTCTTTTTCAGATTGTCGATCATGTAATAGCCCATTCCGGTCTGCACAGTATGTTTGAAAATGAAAAAGGTGAAAAATCCCGTAGCCGTATCGAAAACTTACAGGAGCTGGTTTCTGCAACAAAATCATTTGTTATTCCGGAAGAAGAGCAGGATATGGATGAGCTTACCGCATTTCTTGCTTATGCGGCATTGGAGTCTGGCGACAATCAGGCTGACGAGTTTGAAGATGCGGTACAGTTAATGACCATGCACGCGGCCAAAGGGCTAGAGTTCCCGCAGGTGTTTATGGTCGGTGTAGAAGAAGGTATGTTCCCCGGACAGCAATCTGCTGAGGACGAAGTACGTTTAGCAGAAGAGCGTCGCCTTTGCTATGTCGGTATGACACGGGCGATGCAGAAGCTGACGCTTTGCCATGCGGAAAGCCGCCGTTTATACGGACAGGAAAAATTTCACTCACCATCGCGTTTTATCAGCGAACTGCCGGAACAGGATATTGAGTATATCCGCCTTAAAACGCAGGTACGGAGAATGCAGCCGCCAAAAATTAGTCCGCCGGCGTTTACCGCTGAAAGCCAGAATGATTTGGGATTTACCCTGGGTCAACAGGTAAAACATCCCAAATTTGGAGAAGGTACTATCACGGCGCAAGAAGGCAGCGGGGAGAACAGCCGCTTGCAGGTGCATTTTATGGGTGTCGGAAGCAAATGGTTAATGACCGCTTACGCGCGTTTAGAAGCGGTATAAGTAACTGATCTTAATCATCTTGGAAAAACAGACAATAAAATGACATAAAAAAGACAAAAACAAACCACTTTTTGTTCTGAAATTTGAAAAGCTTAACTAGACTTTACATATTGCTTTCAACAATACTGAAAAATCACTGATTCGATGGGTGATTCGATGATAGCTTCAGTATTAATAATGCTCTGAAATAATCATATAGAGGAGTTTGTTATGCACTTCAAACCCATTAAAGACTTTCTTTCCTACGTCGAGGAGTGTCATAAGGCACTTGCTTCCCTTTACCACCGGCTTAGCCTCGAATCGACTGATGATAAAGTAAAATTGTTCCTCGATTTTGTAAGGAATAAAGAGCAGCTATCCTACCTGCACCTTCAGGAATACACTAAAGTCGCTCCGCAAAGTTTATTGGAAACCTGGTTAGATAATATGTTTGATCAAAGTTTCCCGATGAAGTGTGAGCAGATGAAATTACAGGAAGAGCTATCAATTGATGATGTTGTTGCTTTGGCAATGAACTTTGACATACAACTTATAGAGTTAATGCAGACAGCAGCCTTTAATTCAACGACGATAGAGGCCGAAATAGCGCTTGAAAATTTAGCCAGCCAAGAGGAAGAAACGCTGCATCAGGTCATAATGGCCAGTAATGAATTTGAATATATGTAATCCGCTATTAATTTGAAGAAAGACGGAAAATCAATTTCCGTTTTTCAAAGCTAAACCACAGCCGCGCCTCCCCTGTCTTCGCTAGCATAACAAATATCTATACCCATGATACTTCAAGATGCAAAGTCAGCAAGGTCAATTGTGCCGAGATGCCAGACATAAAATTGAAGTCTAGTTATTCTACAGGGAGATTTTATAACAAAGCAGATTGGTGCAATTTCCCTTGCCCTACGGGGCGCGAGCTCGAAAACCAGTTCTGCGTTGCACCAATCGAAAAGGGAGTAACCATTACTTCATGTTGCGCCTTGCTCTGATTTCCAAGCTCGTGCCTGACAAAGCATTTTGAAGTAACATGGGTATAGAGCACCATGTAATTTAAAACACGAACACCAGAGCAGACTGAAAATCGCTCGGGCAAGGCGCGTTGGCGAAGGAATAGAGATCTCTTTCGAGCTGGCGCAACGCAGAATGAGCGATTTTTAGGCGCTCCCGAAGGGCAAGGCCCAAATGGGTTTTGTGATTGCTCAAAACAGATCGCAAGGTTTCCAGGCTCCCGTAATGGGTAATTCTAAAGAGCAGCAAGCATACTTATTTGCTAGACTATCCCCCCCACAAAAGGAGAAAGTAAGTTATGCCGAGTATCGATGAATATGATGTGAAGATGTTAACGCTGTTACAGGAAAATGGCCGCCTGACCAATCAAGAGCTTAGTGAAATGGTAGGTTTATCACCTTCGCAATGTTCACGCCGCCGCATTAGCTTAGAACAGCAACAGCTTATTTTAGGCTATCACGCCCGCATAGCACCAAAGGCGCTCAAACAGGAGATTATGGCAATGGTGGAGGTGAAACTCACCAACCATGAGAATGAAATGGCAGCAAATTTTCAGCACTTTGTTGCCAATGAACCAACCATCATCGATGCCTACAAAAATACTGGTGACGCGGATTATTTGCTTAAAATGGTAGTGGAAGATCTCCCCTGCTTAAACGATCTGATTTCACGCTTGTTTCAAACCAAATTAATTTCCCATATTAAGACTTCGATTGTACTGGATCGCATTAAAGAAAGCGGTATTGCCACTATCTGTTAGCGCAGGATCGCTAAAGCAGACGACAAATCGCTCAGGCCAGGCCTGTTAGCGAAGCAATAGAAAACTCTTTCAAGCTGGCACAGCGCAAAATGAGCGATTGTTGGCTTCGCCCTTCGGGAGCGGCCAAATGGTCGCATACTGCGTTAAGTTTTCTATTTAGACCCGCTAGATCTTCATACACTTTCCTCACCTGCGACCATTTTGGCTCTCGCAGGCACTGCTTTTTTAACGACATCACAGGCTAGTCCACATTATATTTACCTGTCATTCCGCACCTAAATAATTATTAAGATTCAGAACAAAATAGTGATCTGAGTTTCACAATTCTCAGATATTAGAAAAAAAATAAAAAAACGATTGACCCCGATCTCTCTTTTTGATCTATTACTCTCTTTTGAAAGA
>NZ_JBFGZY010000100.1:0-15318 GCF_041586535.1 Psychromonas sp.
GCAGGTAGTGCCGACACGTTAAACGCTTGTAAGAGGTTTTAGAAGACTAACGCAACTTAATGTTGCAATGCCTAAACCGTTGACGACAAGAATCACCTTGCTTTAGCTGGGTGAGCTTCAAAGTATTTGCAAGGTACAAGGCGTTAATTACTGTGCCGCATAATTTATGCATGGCTGCAACCATAGAGCTTTATCATGGCAAAGGCTGCAGACATGGGCTGTTGCGCATTCGCATTTGAGTCGCGGAATTCTGTAATTGACTAACGGCCGCATCAACATGACGGCTCAAATTTTCGTTTCACAATTTTAAGGTTATTATTAATGAATCATTTAATAAACAAAGCAGATGGCATTACAGCTGCTCAAGCAGAGATTGTTTCATCAACTAAGCCGTGGAACACTTATCCGGCGCAACTCCTATCCATAGCTTGTCTTCTCGGGGCATTGGTAGGCGTTGTCTTTATCGTTATTCAACCGTTTTTTGGAATGGATACACTGACAAGCCGGCATGCTGCTGCCTATCAGCAACTTGGTAACTGGAGCAGCATCGCAGCTATCACCATTGCCTGGGGTGCGCATTTGGCTGTATCTGTATTCTATGGTTTATTGAGTGGTGTGGTTATTTTGCGCACCGCGCGTCTGGAATTTGTTGCGCTGTTTACGTTGCTCTTCACATGGCTGACAACGGTGATAGCGCCGCCTGCAAATGCAATGATCGTGCAGTTTGTTTCATTTCAGCAGATCAATATTGACAAATTACCCGGTGTAAATTTCAGCCTGGATGTCAAATTTGTGCTGCACCTGCTGTTTTTTGCCGTTATTAGCGCTGTTTTATATCTCAATAAGAAAAAATAGTTTGATGATGAAAGTCTTGAAATCAATAGGTTAGTGTAAAAATCATGGTCGTTGAGAAGGGCGTTCCTGTGCCTTGGAGGCTTGAACAATTGTTATCGCAGGGACCTCGGTTTTAGCCGAGTTATTATGTGCGAACAAATAACAGCGCGGCTAAACCCGCGGCCCCAGTTTACACTTAAACTGACAATGAATTAGCGAGCAGTTGAAGGCGTGAATATGGTTACAGCTAAACACGAATATAAGAATGCAATGTCTTCAAGTGGTTCAATCTTTCGCGGATTTTTTTATAATTAAATTTGTGATCTATTTTGGAAGTGCGGCTTCAGGCGCGCCTGTGATTTGGGAGTAAATTGATATCGGGCAGGTTGAATCGAAGTTATCTAATATAATTGGTGCAGATGGGGAGACTTGAACTCCCACGACCTTAAGGCCACTAGCACCTGAAGCTAGCGTGTCTACCAATTCCACCACATCTGCATATGCGGCCAATCATATCTTTGCTTTTAATTAATGAAAAGAGAAATTTTAAAAAATGTGAATTATTTAATGGGTTTTGGTGTTTACCGCTTGAAAAACAATTTCTTAGTACAAAAAACATACTTTCGGAGATGGATATTCCTGCGTCTTGGGGCACGAAGCACAGCCTACACGTCCTTATTGAGACCAATGAGTTAAAATTCGTAGGGTGTGCTAGCGCACCGAGAACTAAATATACTGACTCCAATACTTATAAAACTAGCATGCTCACAGACTTTTGTATAAGAAACAGGGCTTTCGCGGAGCCATTATCTTCGAACAAATAACAGCGCGGCTAAACCCGCTGGCCTTGTTTGCTCAATCAACAGACTTGTTCCATACCGGCCCCTGGTACAGCATGGTACAATCATTTTGTACTATGCTGTACCAGGAGGTTGTTATGAGACAGGTTGATTGGCATTACAAGCGTCCCGAGCTTGCAGCCCGGTATCTGAAATCCGTCGGGCTCAGCCCCATATCGCGCATTGCGCTATTGGGCGTTCGCCGTATCGGCAAGACTGCATTTATTCTTAAAGATCTTGTTCCAAAAGCTTCCGAGCTTGGCTTTTTACCCGTGTATCTCAATATTTGGGAGAATCAAGAGAGTCCGCAAGAGCATATCATTTTTACCCTTGAGCGCTATATCTGCTCAATCAAATCAAACCCTAAGCAGTCGATTAAAGAGTTACTCGCTTCTGAGGTAAAGAAGCTTGATATCAACCTTGGTGTGATCAAAGCGACAGTTGACACATCTTCAGCGCACTCGGCCGTTACGCCTTCTGAAGTTTCGCAGATCAGTGAACAAATCAGAGAAATCATCAGGCTGGCTAAAGAGTTGGACAAGCGGCCTTTGTTCATTATCGACGAGGTGCAAATCTTGAACTCTTCCGAAAAGTTTTTACCAATTCAGGCATGCTTGAGAACCAACTTTGATACCTTTGATGAAATCTGCGCTATCTACGCAGGCTCTTCACGCGGTGGCGTTGCCGCCATGTTCAACCAAAAGGAATCGGAGGTGTTGAGCGGAGAGAAATTTACCAAGCGTGAAATGCCGTTCTACAACAGCGCATCCCTTGTGGAGTTCCCCCACCTGGAGCCTGAGTGTATTGACTTCTTCCGTGGTGTGTTGGTTGATCGCTTTGCTATTGACTGCCCAAGGGAAAAGCTCTCTGCTGCCTTTCGGAAGCTGGACTATTCTCCATTTTGGCTGCGTATGCTGTTAACTGAAATGACTGCAAATATGCAGGATGTCGAGTCTGCAATGAAGACAATCAAGGGAAAAATCGAGGTAGATGGCGCTTTGGATTACATTACAGCAGCCCTGAACAAGTTGGATAAACTGGTATACCTTCGTCTTCATGGCACCCGCAGTAAATATTCTCAAGAGGATATGCAGTACTACTCTGACGGCATGGGAAAACCGGTAAATAAAAGCTCAGTGCAGAACGCAATCAGCAAGCTTAAGCGCCTGAAGCTCGTAACGGAATATGATGCAGGGATGTTCTTTGAGAAAGCCGGTTTGAAGGCCTATATAGAGAAAGATCTGGCATGATAAATCGGCTACACAAGGGGCCGCGGCTTCAGCCGCGCTGTTATTTATTCGACATAAAAGCTCGGCTAAACTCGCGGCCTCTGGTTATAGAATGCAATGTATTATTTTGTACCTTATTGCTTAACACCGCAGCTTGAGCAGAATTTTGCACCGGGCGATTTTTCGCTGCCGCAC
Organism: Psychromonas sp.; assembly: GCF_041586535.1. Taxonomy (GTDB): domain Bacteria; phylum Pseudomonadota; class Gammaproteobacteria; order Enterobacterales; family Psychromonadaceae; genus Psychromonas. Next base: position 3,098 of record NZ_JBFGZY010000100.1, read on the forward strand.
TCACAGCAGAATTTAGCCACCGGCTTTTGCTCAGTGCCGCAATCAGGGCAGAACTTTGCATTTGCAGGTAATATAAACGCACAGCGGATACAAGCCGAGCCGCTGTTTTGTAATACGGCTTTATGAGCCGGCTGCTGATCCATTAACCCCGCACTCATACTGCTCATCTGCTGTCCGATTCCCATACCAACGCCCATGCCAACCCCGGCTCCGGCAACACCTTGTCCCTCATTAGCCGCGGCTTGTTCTGCGACATCAAACATTTTAACTTTGTCATAGTCCTGGCCATATAAATAAAATTCGGCTTTTTTGGCGAGCATCTCTTTGAGTTTAATAACACTGCTATCGTCTTGCGGAATATTAATTGAGCTTAAATAAAAGTTGACGATTTCGATGCCAAAGCGTTCAAATTCATCTTTGATATCATGCTCAAGGGCTTGTGAAAATTCATTGAGATAAGCACTGATTTGCAGCAGGGATATCTTATCTTTTAGCACTTTTTCAGAAATATAATCCTTAATACGGGTCATCAGGTGGCCACGAAAATAATCGAGTATCTGCTGCTGATCAAACTCCTGTACCGTCCCGACCAAACTGGTCACAAACTTTTTCGAGTCTTTGATTTTAATGGCAAACTGCCCGAAGGCGCGCACCGGTACAAACACATTATAAGCGGGCTCTAAAATCGGAATAGGCTCTCGCGTACCCCATCTCATATCCATATTGACCGCTTTATTAATGTAATAGATCTCCGCCGCAAAAGGAGTCTGGTTATCAAAGGGGAGATTAACAATATGCTCAAGCAGCGGAATATTGGCGGTTTCCAGAGTGTGACGGCCCGGGCCTAACAGGTCTAAGGCTTGACCATTTTTAAAAAACAGCGCTTCCTGTGCCTGGTTAACAATAACCTGTGTTCCCCAAACCAGGCTGTCATGGGGCCAACGCCATGCAAAGACATCACTGGGACCATCGTATTTGACGCGATCAATAATATTCATCTCTCTTCCTTATGATTTGAATGTGGACTTTTTAAAATCTGTTGGTTTTTTAAAACCATTTTTTGGCGGATCCGTTTAATGCGCAGGTTAATATCAATGGCTAAAATATTAAATTTGGCACCAAAAGCGAGCAGTAGTTTTTGCTCTTTTGCGCAAACCTGACCATCGGCTAAACACATCTCAATCAGTTTATCCAACCAGTCGGAGGCGTCTAAGGTTTCATCGGGCGTGAGCAGTTCCAGCTCGCCCGCTTCAGCCGCCTTAATAATTTCATCGAGCACCTTTTGTGGAATACGGCGATTTTTTACAAATTCATCCAGGCATCGTTTCTCTGCTGCATCTACTTTGCCATCGGCAAATAACACTAATACTAAAACAGAAAGCAGCGAAACGGGATCAAAAATACGATCTGCTCTTTTGCCGGGAATGCCATCAACTGCAAACTGCTGTCCTTTAACCCTGATGATATGCTCAAGGTATGGTGAAAGATCTTTTAAAATCCAGTCCTGTTCGCCTGAATTAAAACGGTTACCGCAGTATACACAACAGTCCTGATAGTTTTCACTTTGTGGTGCGCCGCAGCCGAAACAATGCAGAGAATGTAACCCTTTCTTGAGATCGCTGCTTAACCCGGTTTTACGAATAAGGGTTATATTGTGCGCATAAAATTTGCTGTCACTACTGTGATTGCTGTTTAAATCAATTTTATTTGCCTGCCATTTTAGCAGCAGGTGAACCTTATCAAAGCGTCCACCGAACTCGACACGACTGACCTCACAAAGCCCTAGCTCGATATTATCAAAACAGAACTGTTTAAGATGCTGCTGCTGAAATTCGTTTACAAAATCAGGGTGTGCGACGGAGAGAATAGGATCTACCTTTTGTGTCAACCAGGCTTTCTGCAGGCGCCAGAAAATCGAACTTACTCTATCTTCAATCAGTGGAATATTAAAAGCGGGATCCACTACCTGGTAGTCCGATACCCCGGCAATTTGCCGTTTGGCATTTTGAAAGCGCCATTGCTGTTCACTGGTTATTTTTGCCAAAATCCAATCGTATTCACCAGAGCCTACCAACGAGCCGCAAGATTCACACAATGAAAATTGACTGAGGTTCAGTTTATTCCCGCAATTGGGGCAGTAGCCTTCAATTAAACCCGGTTTGCTGCGGGTTTGTGTGCCGGGTAAACGCACAAAAGTCCAATACTCAGTGTGCAGGGTAAGTGCTGAGTTGGAAGAGATTTTATTATAGCCTGAGCTTGTATCAAGGATTGGATAACTGGCCATTGAGTCAAGTTTAAAGTGCAGCGTTTCAAAGTGTTTATCGGCTTCTATGCCTACCAGTTCGCAGGCTCTTAAATTGAGGTTTTCAATTTTACGATGGCGCTGCCTTTGTTTTTGTATTTGAAACAGGATTTGCATCGATTCGGCCAGTCCATCGCTAAGAAATGCGGTGGCAGGGCGGATTTTATGAGATGAATAGGCCTGTTTGATAATAAAAAAAGCCTGTTCTACACGGCTTTTAATTAATGCTTCTGAGAAGTATCTATCGAGTTTTTTTATCTTGTTATGCTGAATCTGCTGTTTTTGTTTATTCTGTTTTTGCAGTCCACGCACGACGGTATTTTTAACAGGACGTTGCTTGTCGCGTTCCCCTTTAAATAATCCGGCGAGCTCGCCGCCAAGCGCATTAATGATAGAAAATAATGTGGACATGAGTATGCTAAACCTTGATATTTACTTAGATTGATATCATTGAGCTAAAGCTTAGTTATATCAGATATAAAAGCGCCAATTTAAAACTGGCTTTGATTATATAGCCGTAATCACATTATTCACTTTTATAACGGCAAAAAATCAAGAGATTGTTGCGATGAAGAGCAACCGATTTGGATAGTGATATCCCAGATCTTACTTACCACTGTTTGTTAAACAATGCGCATATCTCAAGGCAACGCTTTAATCTGCTTCAATAATAAAACTATCCCCTGTCGCGAGCCTCTTACTTGGCCTGTCTATCGGCGTTACCTTTTGCGCAACATGCTGGACTGGTATCAAGATTTCTTGAAATGCATCGACCTGCTTGAAATCCGGATCCAGCCACAGAACTATCAGCTGCTGATCATCATAGGGCAGCATAAGTGGCATAGATTTCGGGCAGAAAAAAAGATGAAAAAAGATAGGACATCCATTACTTTTTTATCCTAACGATTTGGTTTTTAATGTTTGAATAAATGGATGTCTTGTCTTTTTTAGTTTTTTATTTAGTGAGTTGCAGGACAGTGTCAGAAGCAACTTCAACATTGCCGGACATTTTTTGTAGTTCTTTAATCTCATCCATGTTTGAAATTACTACCGGTGTTAAAATTGATTTTGCTTTTTCTGTTAAGAACTCAAGATCAAACTCAATGATGGTATCACCCGCTTTTACGTGTTGCCCTTCTTGTGCAATACGTGTAAAGCCTTCACCTTTAAGCTCAACGGTATCAATACCGAAGTGCACAAATAGTTCAATACCGGAATCAGACTCTAAAGAAAAAGCATGGTTGGTTTCAAAAATTTTACCAATTTCACCATCACAAGGAGCCACCATTTTGTTGCCTGTTGGGCGAATAGCAATGCCATCACCAACAATTTTCTGTGCAAAAACGGGATCCGGCACCTCTTCAATGTCAACAATCTCACCAGAAAGTGGTGCTAAAACAGTAATTGTTTTATCACCAGAAACTGTTTTATCACCAGAAACCATTTTTTTTAATGAGCCGAAAAAAGCCATTGTTTTACTCCAAATTATCATGATTAATATCTATATATTATTAAGTACATCGCTTGCTGTGAGGCGAGCTCCTGCAGTTAAAAATTCTAATATCATTAAACAGATGCTCGCATCTCCTTAATTTATGAGCGCAGTATAAGTAAGTAGGGATTAATTTTTGTGATCTGAATGCGATACTGTTTTTGCGTTACAGTTTCTTACAGAGTGGTAATGTATTGTTACATCCTGTTACAGAGAATTAGGGGCAGCCAAAGGTTAAGCGTTGGCATCCTTTTGTTTTTTATGATCAATTGATGGGTATCCACAATTAACGCTGTGGGAGATGACGGCTCCACCCTCGCTGCCCGGCAGTAAAGATAACCAACAACGGTGAAAGCAGAAGAAAGCATTAACCGTGATCAGGTTTGTATAGCTGTTTTAGGAAGGGTAGGCCGAAGATATTTATCAGTGCCCCGGAAATGATCAGTGCTCCCCCCAGGTAGGTCCACAGAGAAGGTATCTCATTAAACCAGAGCACACCAATAAACACAGAGAAAATGATCTGCACATAGGAGTAAGCTGAGGCTTTCCCTGCGGTTTGCGTCTGCATTGCTTTGGTTAAGCCGTACTGGCCGACCTGAGTAAATATTCCGATAAGCACCAGCAAAAAGGTGAGATGCAGATCCGGCAGAATAAAGTCATCACCGATTAATAAAACGGATGTCGGCAGAGCGATTAGCGGGAAGTAGAAAATGATCACCGAGCTGTCTTCAGTCTGACTCAGTTTGCGCACAATGATATAGGCGACAGAGCTTCCCAACGCCCCCAGCAGGGCGATTAAGATACTAAACAGCGGCAGATCTACTGCAGGATTGCCATGGCTATTCGGCAATACCATGAAATAAAGGCCAAGCAGGCTGAGGAGAATACAGATCAGGGTTGACGGGTGCAGCCGCTCTTTTAACAGCAGCATCGCCAAAAGACCGGTAAATATCGGGTGCACATATTGCAGTATGGTCGCCTCTGCCAAAGGAAGTGTGGTGACTGAGTAGTAAACACATATTAATGCAGCAGTACCTACGGCACCTCTGGCTATCAGCAGCAGTTTGTTATGTCCCCAAACAGATATTCTTTTTCGTTTAACATCGAGATAACTGATTGCCAATGAAACTATAGCTCTTGCTGCAACTATCTCGAATAGCGGTATGCCGATGCTGCCGACATATTTGACGCAAGCTGCCATCAGGGCAAAACCAAGAGCAGAAAGGAGCATAAAGCGGGCTGCGAGCGGGAGTAGATTATTTAATTGAGGCATAAGTTTTATTTTTTTACCAATGTTCAGCATCTTCGAATAGAAAAAGTAGGGTGTGCTTGCGTACCGCGTAATGCCAGCCTCCAGGCCGTCATCCTCATCTGACCGCACCGTCACATTCTAAGTCTTTTATTGAGGGGCGAACCAGGCGCCAGTCTGGTGTCATGAGCGGAGAAGCCCTGCGACTTCTTTTTTTACGCTGCATATAAATGTAAAAAACTAAAAACAATGCGGGCTAAACCCCGCGCCCCCAGTTATTTGCTCTCTTAGAGGTAGTTTCGCGTGCAATGCATTATATTATGGCTATTCACGACGGTATTTTACACTAAAGTGATAAAAATACTTTTTTTCTCCATATTCCCCACACATTTGCTTTCTATAGTTTACTCATACAGAAAATCATTGCATTTAGTTATCCCGGAAGTGCAAGGATTATCCCGGTGTAGTACTGAATATCAGATAAACTAAGAGGCTTAATATTATGAAAAAATCACTTTTAATTACCAGCGCTTTATTATTAACGGCCACGGCTTCTATTTTTGCGGCAGACCAAATGCAAAATAAATCTGATCAAATGGGCAACAATAACCGTCCGACCTTTGAACAGTTAGATGCAAATAGTGACGGTACGTTGGCAAAAGATGAAGTGCGCGGACGTTTACTCGCAAACTTTGACCACGTTGATACTGATGCCAACGGATCACTTTCTGCCGATGAATTTAACAGTCGTGTTAAGGTGGGCAAACAGGGGCACAAAGGAAAGCATAAAAATCGTCCGACCTTTGAACAGTTAGATGCAAATAGTGACGGTATGCTGGTAAAAGAGGAAGTGCGCGGACGTTTACTCGCAAATTTTGCTCAAGTTGACACTGATGCCAACGGATCACTTTCTGCCGATGAATTTAACAGTCGTGTTAAGATGGGCAAACAGGGGCACAAAGGGAAGCATAAAAATCGCCCGACCTTTGAGCAGTTAGATACAAATGCGGATGGCAGTATCTCAGCCGAAGAGTTTAATGCTGCTAAAGCTTAACTCTTTTAACCTGTCATTGACTTTAACTGTTTTTCAATAACAGACCACCTGACCATATCCGAAAACCTGGTCGGGTGGTTTTTCCACCAGGAGATACAATGAGTATTTTATATTCCCAATTTAAACAATTTAATGAAACATTGAACAAAACACGACAACCTATGACGACAAGCAGAAAATTCCTATTGGGAATCAGTGCAGCTGTTGTCTTATTTACCAGTTTCTTTGTAGCCCTATTTTTTATGGCTATGTCATTGGTAATGCTGCCGTTTGCGGCTATCCGTTTATGGTTATTTAAGAAGAAAATACAAGAGAATATAAACAGCAATAATTACTATTCTGATACTGAGTTTGGCAAAGAGTCAGATAATAGCGTTATAGAAGCTGAGTTCGAGGTTGTTGATGATGGAAAAGATAAAAGATAAAAGATAAAAGATAAAAGATAAAAGATGCAGGGTACAAAGAGATTGCTCAGGTATTTATGTAGGAAATTCAGTGCGTAAGGGCATTGCTTAAGAAGTGAAGTCATGCTAGATAATAAACTCGCTGATGTCTTCAACAAATCAAAACATGCACCCGGAGGAAAAGGGGGGCTTTAATCTTGACAGCGTCTCCTGCATCAAATTTTTTCTAAAAATTCAAAAGTAAAGACCTGCCCCTTTTTCATTTTTTTATCACCACTCTGAAAACAGCAGGCGGCATATGGTCATAATATGTCTAGACAGTATTAACAAATGCTTTTATCCTAAGCGAAAATTCACCACTTCCTTGAGGATACAATGACACGCTTTGATAAATCTATCGATAAAGAATTAGTCTCGTTCGAACACAATCACTTACAGCGCCGCTTCTATGAGATAAGAAATAATAAGGTTTTTGAACTGTTTGTTATTTCAATCATCATTTTTTCCGCATTGATGATTGGCGCTAATAGCTACCAGGTTTCCCCGACCACTATGCAGGTTTTGTCTGTACTCGATGTTATTATCACGATTATTTTCTTAATCGAAATTTTTATCCGATTTATTGGCGAACCCGATAAAGTACGCTTTTTCCATAACGCTTGGAATGTATTCGATACCTTTATCGTGATCGTAAGTCTGATCCCCATTGACGATAGTGAAATGGCTGTACTGGGGCGTTTAGTAAGGATATTTAGAGTGTTAAGAATGATATCTATCATTCCTGAACTACGTATTCTGATTAACTCTCTCGTAAAAGCATTACCTCAGCTGGGGTATGTCATGCTGTTAATGTTTATCATCTTCTACATATATGCTGCGATCGGCACGACCTTCTTTGCGGCTATTAATACTGAATTATGGGGGGACATTACTATTAGTCTGTTAACTTTATTCAGGGTGATGACCTTTGAAGATTGGACAGATGTCATGTACGAGACCATGGCGGTGTACCCGTTATCATGGTGTTACTATCTGACTTTTATCTTTTTCACTGCGTTTGCATTCCTTAATATGGTTATCGGTATTGTTGTCAATGTATTAGAGCAAGAGCGACAAATAGAGGCGGATTTAAACAATAAAGAAGCGGGAGAGCCGACCATGCTTGAGCTGAAACAGGAATTAGATGAAATAAAAGCCTTACTAAAAGCGCAACATCGATAAAATCAAAGCAGGCAGTTAGCTGTTGTATCATGGTCTATGTGTAAGGTAGAGGGGAGTAGGGCTGGAAAGCTAATTAGCGGTGTGTAGGACACCCTATCATATTGATTAATATTTTGATGTTTAGACCTCGGTGGTTGCACTGGGATTCTTGACAAAAGATCTCGAGAATGACAGGGCGCCGGGTCAAGAGAATGACAATGTTGATTTTCACAGCTGTTAAGGTTTACGTGGACACTACTCCGGCATTTTTGTTAAGAATAATTGCAGATTTATAGTGACGATCATATTCTAATAATGCCGGGAAGGGTAAGATAACTCACACTTAACAAGTTGCTTTAAAAGGGATAAATGTTATACGAACTTACTAACAATACGCATATATCCCTCAGTCAGTTATCGGTAAAGAAGAAAAAGCCGGTATATCGGGATGGCAGTAGTGCTAATGGTTTCTACTATGTCAAAAGTGGACTTGTCGGTTTGTATCAGCTAACTGAAAGCGGCAAAGAAAGTTTACTGAGAATCTACGGGCCGGGCTCTTTCTTTGGATACCGTTCTCTGTTTACCGAGCAAAAATACCCGGCAACCTCGCGAACTATGCTGGACAGCGAGTTATTAAAGGTCAATGTCAATGATTTTAGTGAGCTGGAAAGCATTGCCCCCAATATTGCTTCCTACCTGATGCGTGAAGTATGTGAAGAATTGGGAGAAGCTGAAAAACGTTTAATGCAGCATACATCCTGCAGCGCCATAAAAAGAATTGTTGATGCCATTTATTATCTGTTTACTTTCTATCCGTCCTATTCCTGGACCTACAGAGAAATTGGTGAATACAGCGGAACCGATACGACCACGGTGATCCGCTACTGTAAAACGCTTAAGCAGGAAGGGTACCTGAAAAAAGATAGCCGCAAACCGATTCCAACAGATATGCAACTTATAGCCGAATTTCGACAATCAATTGTTTAAAACTTACGAGGAGTAACATGAATAGCGAACCACAGATCCAAAAAGCAAACTGGCGTAGCCTCGGTGAAGCACCGGATTACCGCTTCTCTCTGGCAAATGAACGAACTTACCTGGCATGGATTAGAACTGCTGTTGCGCTGCTTGCCGGGGCCATTGCCATCGATCAGTTGACGCCGGATCTTGCCGAACCGGTTATCCGCATTTTGATATCTACTTTTCTTTGTTTATGTTCCGGGATTTTCGCGCTGTTTGCCTACCGGCGCTGGGCGGCAAATGAAAGAGCAATGCGCAACAAACACGACCTTCCCTATACGAATTTCTTAAAAGTGAGCAGCGCCGTTGTAATAGTGTTGACCACCGCTGTGGTACTGGCTATCAATCTATGACCGCGGAGCAAAAAGATCCGGGGTTACAGCCGGAACGAACATTGCTGTCCTGGGTAAGAACCAACATGGTAGTGGCTGCCGTGGCAATATTGCTGTTTAAGGTGAGCGGGCAAAGCGAGAGTATTATTTTGCGTCTTAATGCTGTGCTGCTGTTAAGCTGTGCGCTGTTGTGTTGGTATTACAGTAAAAAACGCTTTTCTGAATTTTACCGCAGAGTTGTCGTTGTAAGTCGCGTAGAAGTGATGATAAAGAAGCTCTTTTCACTGGTTATTTTTGTTACAGCGATGCTATACGGGATCTTGTCTGTGATGAGATTTTTTACGCAGGGATGATAAAGCGACAGGTAAAACCCGGTGCGCAGGCAGACCCGATCGTTAGCCTGGCACCGCTCTTGCAGCCAACCTCAGGGTAGATTGATACCCGGAACCTAGCCTTTATGCTCGGCTATCATTGCGGGAAATGATAATACTGACCAAGGCCCGCTAATATGTTGCTGGTGGCGACAGATGACAGGATCAGGCCCATTACCCGGCTTATTACACTCGCACCGCTGCTGCCGACCAATCGATTTATAACACCGGCAAGCAGCATTAATACATAAACCAACAGCAGAACAGATAACATTACCAGCGCGGTTTGTACCTGCTCCCAAATACTGAATTTTGTGTTTTCTGTTAACAGAACAGCCGCCAGCATTGCGCCCGGACTTGCGATTGAAGGCACTGCAAGCGGGAAAATAGCCGTTTCTTTATGGGACTTTTCTAACAGCTTTATCTCCTCTTCCGGCTTACTGTCACCAAAGATCATATTCAGCGCGAATAAAAATAAAACAATGCCGCCGGATATTTGAAATGCGGGAAGCGGAATGGATAACGCCTTGAGCATGATCTCGCCTACCACCACGAAAAACAGCAAAACACAAGCCGATACAACAGCAGCAAGAAAAGCAATATGCCGTTTGGTTTTCTGATTATATTTATCTGTTACAGCCAGGAAAACCGGCACGGTACCAATCGGATCTATCACGGCAAAAAAAGTGATGAAAACAGCTAAAAGATCTATCATTATTTATTTTATCCATAAATGAAGTAGCACAGAAAAGGGAACTGTTAAAAAATTGTAACTTAAATGAACTTTAACATCTGCTCACTGAGTTTATCAATTAGTTATCTTTGAAAATAAGAATAAGTCGAAAGGGGGAAGCAGAGCGACAAGAATTGCGGGTTTTTCCCGTTGCAGGTGTAACCACCGCAATTTATCTCTTGTCAGATGTGGAAAAGAGCCTATAATTCGGCTTACCATTCAATAGTTCTTGAAGTGTTGAAGTAATGAAAAGCAGGTGTTTTATGCAAAGTGATCAAGCGGCCAGAATATTCGATTGTTTATCATCAGGGGTGCGTCTGGATATATGGCGAAGCCTGATAAAAGAGGGGCAGAATGGCAAGGTGGCTGGTGAATTAGCCAAAGAGCTCGGGCTTGCGGCCAATTCAATCTCTTTCCATTTAAAAACGCTTTCGCACGCGAATCTGGTGTCTGTGCAGCAGGAGGGGCGTTATCAGCGCTATCGGGCAAATACGCCGATGATGAATGATCTGCTGGTATTTATGAGCGATGAATGTTGTATCAATGAGGAAGGCGGCAGTTGTGATCTTAACAAAAGTGATCAAGGCTGCAGTGAGTAAACAGTTCTGATTATGCGCTGCGCTGATAAAAACTAATGTCTAACAGTATATTTTGTCATGGATTGATTTGGTTTAGAGGATAGATATTCCGCTGAATCTGAGTTATCTGCATAACTTTATAAATTTACAATAACAGGTGATAAGAAAATGGGTATTTTTGAAAGATTCCTAAGTGTATGGGTTGGTTTGGGCATGCTGGTCGGTATTGGTGGTGGCCTCGCTTTTCCGCAGCTGTTTACTTTTTTCGGCGAGTTGCAGTACGCGCAGATCAATATGGTGATTGCGGTTCTGATCTGGCTGATGATCTACCCTATGATGCTGCATGTCGATTTTGCTTCCGTCAGTCAGATGCATAAGCGCCCGAAAGGCCTGGTTATTACCATTGTGATTAACTGGCTGATTAAACCTTTTACCATGGCGCTGCTGGCGATGCTGTTTATACGCTATATTTTTGGCGGCTGGATTTCGCCGGAACTGGGCGAGCAGTACATTGCCGGGATGATATTGCTTGGTGTGGCACCCTGTACAGCGATGGTCTTTGTCTGGAGTCAATTGACTAAAGGGGATGCTAACTATACGGTTGTTCAGGTTGCCATTAATGATTTGATTATGGTTGTCGCTTTTGCACCGATCACGGCATTTTTACTCGGCGTAACCGATATCACCGTGCCCTGGGATACACTGCTGCTGTCGGTTTCGCTTTTTGTGGTGATCCCGCTGATTGCAGGGGCTTTCACCCGTCATATGATCAAAAACGAACAACGAATCACAAAGCTTGCAGCAACCTTAAAACCATTCTCAATTATTGGACTGGTGGGGACGGTTATTCTACTTTTCGGTTTTCAGGCTGAAACCATTATTGCCAACCCGATTGATATTGTATTAATAGCTATACCACTGCTTATTCAAACTTATCTGATTTTTGCCCTGGCTTATCTGTGGATGAACAAATGGAAGCAACCACACAATATTGCCGCACCCGGTGCGATGATCGGCGCTTCAAACTTCTTTGAGCTTGCTGTTGCGGTGGCAATCAGCCTGTTCGGTATCCACTCGGGCGCCGCGCTGGCAACCATTGTTGGGGTACTGGTTGAAGTGCCGGTTATGCTGTCGCTGGTGGCTTATGCAAACCGCACCAGAAAAAACTTCGTACAGGATGTGTCAGCAGGTTAAGTAGTCATATATAAATAGTTATACCAATTCCGATAATTAGATGATCTATTTAGGCGTAGAAAAAATGGATGAAAGCAAGGCATTGATTGCAGTAACTAGTTGTTCTAATTGCAAAATCAATAACACAGCTAGCATTCATTTTAGCAAGTATAAATGAGTAGATAGTTATCGGATTTGGTATTATTTGTTTGGGGCCGCGGCTTCAGCCGCGCTGTCATCAAGCTCGGCCTCAGCCCTGACTCTTATACACAAGTCTGTAACCATTGGTGGTGTTCTTTATTCTTTTCGGGGC
>NZ_JBFGZY010000101.1:0-15133 GCF_041586535.1 Psychromonas sp.
CCTTCGACAAATGGATTAAAAGTCCACTGCTCTACCAACTGAGCTAACGGCCCATATATTGCTATATAGTTTGATTTTGTTTCATAATTCACTTTTAAATTAAAAGTGTATCAATAGCTCTACCAACTGAGCTAACGGCCCATATATTTAGATTAAAAGTGCTTCAACGGCTCTACCAATTGAACTAACAGCAATTATCTTCTATATAGTTTGATTTTGTTTCATAATTCACTTTTAAATTAACAGTGAATCAATAGCTCTACCAACTGAGCTGACGGCTAGATTATCTTTTTCTTGCCGGTTGTTGACATTTCAATTATCAACTCTACCACCTAAGATAGGTTAATAAAAAAAGAATATGATATAAATCACATCCCCCTCTCAACTGCGGCGTATAATATAGAATATTATTTATATCGCAACAAAAAACCGTTATTTTTTTTCCGTTTGCCGAGAAAACAAACAAAACAGAAAGTAATAGCTACAACTGCTTATTTTGCAATCATCTTGATAATGTATTCAGGCGTTTTTGTGCAAGGCCGGCTGCAGATGAATTGGGGTAATCTTTTAGCACTCTTTGGTAAAAGTTTTCAGCGGTTCCTAACTCACCTAAATATTCATCAATAATACCAATTTTATATAACGAGTCTGCACGCTTGCCTGATTTAGGGAACTTATCACTGACCGTTAAGAAAGCGATTCGTGCCTCTTCGCGTTTCCCTTGTTGATATAACAACTGACCTAACCAATAATGAGAATTTGCCAGATATTCAGATTGAGGGTAGTCAATAATAAACGCCTCAAAAGCGGTGATCGCCTGACTATAATCTTTATCAACTAAAACCAGATCTACAGCTTTTTGGTAGGCAGATTGTTCCCCCTCTGAAACCGCAGGCGGTGCTGTTTTAGTTGTTGCAGCCGGAGACGCAGCACTATTAGACTCTTCGATCATCTGATATAAATTACGCTGGCGATTTTCAATCTGCGTAATTTTATGATCAAACAGCTCCATATTACCTTTAATCTCCCGCAATTCTGACGACAGTTCGCTCAGTTGATTCTGCATGCGTATTTGCATTTTATTACGTGATTCCAGCAAACGGGAAAAATGCTCTAACTGCTTTGCAATGTCGCCCGAACTTCCCGATGAAGTTACATCGGTAACGGGAGCAGCAGCAAAAACTGGGGTAGATAAAAAAGCGGCCATAATAATGGCCACTTGAAGATTAATTTTGTTCATATTTTTTAATAAACCATTTCTGCTCGACGATTATCAGCCCAAGACGTTTCATTATGTCCAAAGTTAGCGGGTTTTTCTTCACCGTAACTTACTATGTTGATTTGACTTGAAGAAACGCCCATATTTTGTAAATAAACAGAGACCGACATGGCACGATGTTCACCTAAAGCGATATTGTACTCTGGCGTACCTTTTTCATCAGTATGCCCTTCGATGGTCACTTTTTTACCCGGATTGTCCACCAGGTATCTTGCATGTGCATCTAAGATAGAAGTAAATTCAGGTTTAATCAATGATTTATCGTAATCAAATTGAATGGTTCTAGCTAAGATTGCATTTGAGTATTGTTGAGCCATTAGCTCTTCTTCACTTAATTCTACTGCCTGAATTGTATCCGTTTCGATATTGCTCTCTTCTGCAGCTTGTGCCATGGCGGCAGCCATTGCCGCTTTGTTAGCTTCCAGGGCTACTGCATCAGTATCACTTTTTGAGCTACAAGCACCTAATGCCAACATGGGTACTGCAATCAATAAGCTTTTTGACATTATACTTAAGTTCATTCTTTTTCCTTTTTACTTGTTAGTTGTTAATTCAATTAATTTAAAAATGGCGACCATGCAGGTGATTTAACTTCGCCGCTTTGCGCCGGAATATTCGCTTTAAAACGCCCATCCATCGATACTAACGCCAAACCTTGTTTACCTTTGTAGACAGTACTATAAATAATCATACTACCGTTCGGAGCAACACTTGGCGATTCATCTAACTGCGTCTTAGTCAGTGTTCTTAATTCTCCGGAGTTAAGGTCTTGTGCTGAAATTTTATAATTACCATCATGGCGACTAACCAGCACCAGACTGGCACCATCGGGGGTAATTGTGCCACCTAAATTAAGATCACCTTCCCAAGTCAGACGTTTAGTTACCCCTGAAGTTAGATCAACCTGATAAATCTGCGGCTGGCCACCACGTGTCGAACTGAAGATTAAATGTTTACTATCAGGTGTCCAGGCAGGCTCAGTATCTATAGCACGGTCGTTGGTGATTCTGCGTAACGCCTTGGTTTCTATATTCAAGGTGTAAATCTCCGGTTGACCATCTTTTGATAGTACCAAGGCTAAATATTGTCCGTCCGGAGACCAGCTGGGTGATCCATTGATCTTCGGAAAAGAAGTCATTAACTCACGTTTCTGGTTATATAAGTCTTGTATATAGATTTGCGAACGACGTTTTTCAAAACTGACATAAGCCAGCTTTCTGCCATCAGGAGACCAGGTTGGCGACATGATCGGCTGTTTTGAACGCAAGATTAACTTTTCATCATAACCATCATAATCAGAAATTCGTAACTGGTACGGGTGACTGCTTTCACGATCCACAGCAATATACGCAATACGGGTTAAAAATGCGCCTTTTTTACCTGTTAATTTTTCATATACAACATCACTGATACGGTGTGCAAACTGACGTAATTGAGTTTGACTTACCGTACTGCGGCGATTTTCCAAAACCGGGCTGTAATCAGCCACATTCGCGTTTCCCGTGACCACATCAACCAATTCATAAGTGATATTGTACTGCCCTGCTTCCTGTGCCGGCGATACTTCGCCCATTACCAGCGCTTCAATTCCCATTTTATGCCACACATCATAATTAAGGTTTTTGCTCGTTGACGGAGTATTGGGCATTTTATCAATAGAAATTGGACTAAATTGACCGCTACGCTGCAAATCGGCGGCAACAATTTCAGATAAATTTAGCGGCATTTTGCCTTCTCCCAACCACTTAAAGGGAATAACGGCAACCGGTCGGGCGCTATTAACGCCTTCAGTAATTAAAATCTCTAATCGGGCAGAAGCCTGCGCCGAAAAAATAATAATGGAAATGGATAAAAATAATCTTAATAACATATGCCAGGGTTTCCTTACAAATCAGGTTCTAAAGTAATATCAAAATCACGGAACTGCGCTGAAATATCCGGGTCTTTGGGTATCGGTAATGTTGTCGCTTTTAACGCCGCCCGCTTAGCAGACTCACAAAGTTTAATATCACCGCGACTGCGGGTAGCACTAATCACCAGACCATCAGAAGCCAAACGTATTGCCAGTGTGCAGCTTTTACCTTTCATACTAGGCTCAATTTGCCAGTTACGGCTTATTTTATCCTGAATAAGTGCCTTGTAGCGGGCAATTTCGGATAACTGTCTGGAACTTTGTGCGCTGGAAAACGCATCTTCAAATTGTGCATCCATTTGTTTATCCAGTTCAGCTCGGCGTAAGCGTTCCTTTTCCTGTTCAGCTTTCGCTTGAGCAGCTTTTTCCGCAGCTATTTTTTGCGCTTCTATTTTTTGACGTTTTTCCTCTGCTATTTTCCGGGCTTGCTCTGCTTCCTGTTTTTTACGCTTATCATCGGCAATTTTTTTAGCCTTCTCAGCATCCTGTTGGGCTTTTAATTTTTTTGCCGCCAACGCTTTTTCTGCTGCGACACGTTCAGCTTCTTTTTGCTTGCGCAGCGTCTCAGCTTTTGCCGCTTGAATACGCTGCTCTTCTTTTTTCTTACGTTGCTCTTCTGCTCTTTGTTTTTCTTGTTGAACCCGCAGCTTTTCTTCCTCTATTTTCTTTTTTTCGGCCTGAACTTTTTCTGCCTTACGCTGAGCCAGATCATCAAATAGTTTTTGATTAACAATAGTGGCATTAATAATTGGCGCTGCATTTTCAGGCTGCGCTTTAAGAAAGGAAAAATTCACATTCATCAACAACAGCGCACCAACAATAATATGCAGTAACAAGGCAGTGATAAAGGCAATCAATGTTGAACTATCTTTCATTATTCTTCCGGCTCAGTCATTAAACCAAGCGCCGGAACACCAGCAGACTGCAATAGCACCATTAAGTCTATAACACTTTTATAAGGGACATCCCCGTCACCTTTAACAACAAACTGCGCCTTAGGATCCGAGGCTAACTGCGCACTGACTAAAGCAAACATCTGATCACCATCGAGTGGCGAATCAACACTATCACCAACACTTAAGTAATAGCGGCCCTGTTTGTCAATAGATGCAATCATTGGCGGTTTACTGTCTTCCGGTAAAGCCTCTGCAGCAGCCTGCGGCAAATCAACTTTCACCCCCTGAGTAACAAGCGGAGCAGTTACCATAAAGATAATCAATAAAACCAGCATCACGTCAATATATGGCACGACATTAATTTCAGCAACAACGCGGCGTCTTTTAGGGCTTCGATATGAATAATGCATAACCTTCCCTATTCGCTTTCCGTCATTGATTGACGATGAAGAATAGAAGTAAATTCTTCCATTAAATTAATATACGATGTTTCTAATTTAGCCACTTGCGTTGAATAACGATTATACGCCATTACCGCCGGAATCGCCGCGAACAACCCCATCGCAGTCGCGATTAACGCTTCTGCAATACCGGGAGCAACCATTGACAGCGTAGCCTGTTGCACCTGACCCAACGCGATAAAGGAGTTCATTATCCCCCAAACCGTCCCGAATAGACCGATATAAGGGCTGATTGAGCCAATTGTCGCGAGGACGGGGAGGCCTGTTTCTAACTCATCTATTTCTCTTGATAACGTCACCCGCATGGTCCGGTGAGCACCTTCAGTAACACTATCCACATTCCGCCCGGGCATACGGTGCAGTCGAGAGAACTCTTTAAATCCGCTGTAAAATATTTTTTCTCCGCCGGTAATATGTTCACTTCGTGCGGAAGACTCTTTATATAAACGGCTTAAATCATGACCGGACCAGAAGCGCTCTTCAAAATGTTTTAGCGCTTTTTGAGACACTTTCAATTTTTTAGTACGTGAGAAGATCAACGTCCATGAATAAACGGACATTCCCAACAAAAGCAGCATTACTAATTTCACAAGCCAACTTGCTTGTAAAAACAAACCTAAAAAAGACATATCAGCGTGCACTGGAGATTACCTCGATAATTTCAGCCGGAATGGCTGTGGGTTTCATTTTCTGTAGATTAACACAGGCGATTAGAGTCTCAGCTTGACAAAGAAGTTCCCCATTTTCATGAAAAATTTCCTGCTTAAAGGTTAGGCTCGCTTTGCGCCGATTAGATATTGTTGTTTTTACACTAATCAGCTCATTAAAACGGGCTGATTTGATACAATCCATGTCCACTTTACGCACCACAAATGCGATGTTTTCTTCAAGTAAAATATCCTGCTGAATATTAAACTCACGTAAAAACTCAGTGCGTCCACGTTCAAAAAATTTCAGATAATTTGCATAGTATACGACACCACCGGCATCGGTATCTTCATAATAAATTCGTACTGCTAAGGTTGACATAAACTCGCTATTTTTCCATAAAAAATATTTACAATAAGCTACTATAAATGGCGGCTTTTGTCGAATTATGTCTTATTTATTGACTTAGTCAATTACAAAAAAAGGGGCATTTATTGCCCCTTTTTTTGTCTGTTACGCTGTAAAATCAAACAACACTGGTGAATAAAAAGCCTAATAGTACTGGCCAGGAAAAATACGGAGAAAAAACGATTTTCCATAGCCAGAAAATGGGATAGAAACCTATACCATGAATAAATGCAGCGCTTAATGCCCACATCAAAATGGTTAAATAACCATGCGACAGCTCAGCTGAACTGGCGGCCAAATGATTAGGGTATACAAGCAATAGTCCGCTCAATGCCAACGCGAGCAGAAATGAAAAAACGCGCGTTAACGGATGCTGAAACGGCCGATGCAGCATATCAATATAATGATTAAGACGGTCGATCTTCATTATCACCACCAGGCTTTTCATTTTCTTCATGCTCCAACCACAGGCCGTTAATAATCCCCAGAGAACAAGCCAATAGAACCCCTAGGATCCACGCAAAATACCACATAAATTACTCCTAATGTAATGATTAATATGCCGAATGTTTATACTTGGCCATAAACTCTTTACCAATGCGTCCGAACATTTTGAAATAACACCAGCTGGTATAAAGTAAAATGATCGGGATGAAAATAGCTGCCGCAATGGTCATGATATTAAGTGTTTTTTCACTTGATACCGCATCCCAGACTGTCAGGCTAACATTGGGATCAATGCTTGAAGGCATAATAAACGGGAACATGCTCAAAGCAAAAGTCATTAATACCCCCACTTGAGTTATGCTGCTGAATAAAAAAGCAGAAGCATTACGGTCAAGCTTACTGGCGATCCAAACCAATACAGGGAATGATAAACCAATCGCCGGAGCGATTATGGTCAGCGGATATTTCTCATAGTTAGCTAGCCAGGCACCTGACTGCAGTTGTGCAGATTTCAGCAGCGGATTAGCCGGTCCGTTCAAGTCCCCTATTGATGTAATGACATAACCATCAATACCATAAGTGATCCAGAGCCCTGCCAAAGCAAACAGCGCAATAGAGACAGGCGCACAAATTAGTGAAACCCAACGAGCACGCTGTTGTATAATGCCATCGGTTTTCATCTGCAGCCAGGTTGAGCCCTGTAAAACAAACAAACTTAACGAGAACAGCCCGACTAATAAGGCAAAGGGATTTAATAGATCAAAGAAACTGCCCTGATAACTTGAACGCAAGTATTCATCAAATACAAAAGGTACCCCCTGCAGCAGATTACCAAATGCAACACCGAATATGATCGGTGGAACAACACCTCCGATAAAAATGCCCCAGTCCCAACCATTGCGCCAGCGCGGATCGCTTATTTTACTGCGGTAATCAAATCCTACCGGACGGAAAAACAGGGCGAACAAAGTCAGCATCATCGCCACATAAAAGCCGGAAAAGGCGGTCGCATAAACAGCCGGCCAAGCGGCAAAAATTGCCCCCGCGCCCAACACTAACCAAACCTGGTTGCCTTCCCAGTGCGGAGCAATACTATTAATCATAATACGGCGTTCCTGATCAGTTTTAGCGATAATAGGTAACAGCGCGCCAACCCCCATATCAAAGCCATCGGTAATCACAAAACCAATAAGTAAAATACCAATTAACAACCACCATAATAATTTAAGTGTTTCATAATCAAACATAAGAATCTCCTATCCTTGTGTGCTTTGTGAACTATCTGCCAACTGCTCGAAATGATATTTACCTGTTTTAAGGCTACTTGGCCCCAAGCGGGCAAAACGGAACATTAAATACATCTCAATCACCAGTAACAGCGTATAAAATGCGGCAATTGAAATAATGCTGGAAAGCACCTGTTCACTTGAAAGTGTCGATACGCCCATATGTGTCGGCAGAATTTCTGCGATTGCCCAAGGCTGACGACCGTACTCGGCAACAAACCACCCGGCTTCCATGGCTATCCAGGGTAAAGGCAAGCTATAAAGTGCTATTTTAAGGAAGGTTTTATTTTCACCGATGCGGCTACGCGCAGACACATAAAAGGCGAATAGGAAGATAAACAACATTGCTATACCACAGCCCACCATAATTCTGAACGACCAGAACATTGGTGCAACCCCGGGAATACTGCTATCAACCGCCATCTGAATTTGTTCTTCACTGGCATCGACCACATCCGGCGCAAATTTTTTCAGTAACAGCCCGTAACCTAAGTCCGCTTTAACCGCGTCAAATGCAGCTATGTTTTCCGCTGATTTATTACCGTTACGCAGTTCAGTGAGCAGCCCGTAAGCGACCATACCATTGCGTATACGCACTTCATGCTCAGCCATCAAATCTTTAAGACCAATTACCTCTTCATCAATAGAGCGGGTTGCAATAATACCTAGTGCATAGGGGATTTTTATTGCGTAATCGGTACGTTGCTCTTCCTGGTTAGGAATGCCAAACAGGGTAAAAGCGGCTGGTGCCGGGTGTGTTTCCCATTCAGATTCTATCGCAGCCAGTTTCACTTTTTGCACATCGCCAACTTCATAACCACTTTCATCACCTAATACGATAGTGGATAATATACCGGCGGTACCAAATGCGGCAGCAATAGCAAAGGAACGTTTAGCAAATCCTATATCACGCCCCTTCAGCAAATAATAGGAGCTAATCGCTAGCACAAACATGGCACCTGTTACGTAACCTGACGCAACGGTATGCACAAACTTAACCTGTGCGACCGGATTGAAAACCAGTTCAGCAAAACTGCTCATCTCCATACGCATAGTTTCGTAGTTAAACTCTGCACCTACCGGATTCTGCATCCAGCCATTTGCAATTAAAATCCATAACGCAGACATACTTGAGCCGAATGCCACCAAACCTGTAGCCGCTAAATGCTGTAATTTGCTTAGTCTATCCCATCCGAAGAAGAATAAACCGACAAAAGTGGACTCTAAAAAGAAAGCCATCATGCCTTCAATGGCCAAAGGGGCACCAAAAACATCACCGACATAGTGCGAATAATAGGCCCAGTTTGTACCAAATTGGAACTCCATGGTTAAGCCAGTGGTCACTCCAAGTGCGAAGTTAATACCAAAGAGTTTGCCCCAAAACTTGGTCATATCCTTGTAAACTTGCTTATTAGTCATCACATACAGTGATTCCATAATCAACAGTATCCAGGCTAAACCGAGTGTTAAGGGTACAAACAAAAAGTGATACATGGCGGTCATGGCAAACTGAAACCGCGATAAATCAACTAACTCATCCATTTCTTTCTCCTAAATAAATTGTAAAACTAAAGTTATTATCATTATTCATTTTTCTGTACTGGTATTTCTTGCGTGGCAATTTCACCAAAGAGATGATCTTCATTAAAAGTCACAGGATTTGAAAAATAGAAGTGTTTGATCGTAAAAATAACAATCACTTTAATAATTAAAATAAGCGTTATTTCGCGGATTAATGGAATTGAAAAAATTCCATTCTGCGGCAAATATTTTTTAATCATTTTCACATCCGAACAATAAAACAGGTGATTTGTTATCAGATTGTTAACAAACACAAAAATCCCGGTCGTATTCAACCCTGGATTTAACAGTTCATTAACATCAATAAGTTGCATCTTAAAAAGGGTTATTTATACTGAGTAACTTGATGCAGATCAACCTTTCATTTAAACCAAAATGATCAATGAAAACTATTCAAAAGCACCTGTTATTTCATTGTTAGGGGGGTGAAGGTTTTGTTGATAGAGAAAATAAAAAAACTTTCAGGCACTTGCTAAGTACCTGAAAGTTTTTTTGTTTATTCCGTTAAACAGGTTTATCAAACCCAAAATGCAGGTAGGTTCTGTTGGTTGCAATTCGCCCACGGGGAGTACGTTGTAAAAAACCCTGCTGAATGAGATAAGGCTCTAGCACATCTTCAATGGTTTCCTTCTCTTCACCAATGGCTGCCGCTAAATTATCCAAACCCACAGGGCCGCCCATAAAAGTATCTAGAATAGCCATCAGTAACTTTCTATCCATGTAATCAAAACCTTCATTATCAACCTCTAACATATCCAGGGCCTGTTTAGCGACAACATCATCAATCACCTGAGCTTTTTTCACCTGTGCATAATCACGTACCCGGCGTAATAAACGGTTCGCGATACGCGGTGTACCGCGTGAACGCCGCGCAACTTCTATCGCCCCCGCTTCACTCATATCCAGATCAAAATGGTTGACGCTACGCAGCACTATCTTGGTAAGTGATTTAAGATCGTAATATTCAAGACGCTGAACAATACCAAAACGGTCCCGCAAAGGAGAGGTCAGGGAGCCAGCCCGAGTGGTTGCGCCTATTAAAGTAAATGCCGGTAAATCCAGTTTAATGGAGCGCGCTGCAGGCCCCTCTCCAATCATAATATCAAGCTGATAATCTTCCATTGCAGGATATAAAATTTCTTCAACAATTGGGCTTAGCCTGTGTATTTCGTCGATAAATAAGACATCATTTTCTTCAAGGTTGGTTAATAATGCCGCCAGATCCCCGGCTTTTTCAAGGATCGGTCCGGATGTGGTTTTAATATTGACAGAAAGTTCGTTAGCAACAATATGAGATAAGGTTGTTTTACCTAATCCGGGAGGGCCGAAAATGAGTAAGTGATCTAATGCTTCCTTGCGTTGGCGTGCAGCTTCAATGAAAATTTCCATCTGTTTATTAACCTGCGGCTGGCCTTCATAATCGGCCAGTAATTTTGGACGCATTGCACGGTCAATAAACGTTTCATCGATTTTCTGCGTACCTGAAATAAGGCGATCTTCATCTATCATTTTTACACCGGATCCTGTTTAATTTTATCATTTATAACATGCTTTTTAATGAACTGCGGATCAAAGCTTCACAGTCCATACCTTCCTGATAAACCTGTTTGATCACCTTATCTGCTAACGCCGGTTTATAACCCAAAGCAACCAGCGCACTGATCGCCTCCTCTTTGGCATCCCCGTTTACACCGTGATTGTTTAATTCATTTTCAAAGGCCATTCTATCGGATTCCGGTGTTAATAAATCTGCACCCGTCCAGTTTTTGAGCCGATCTTTCATCTCAACAACTAAACGCTCTGCAGTTTTTTTGCCAACACCGGGCAACTTTACTAAGGTACTTACAGCGTCATTATGAATACATTGAACGAACTGGTTTGCCGACATGCCAGACAGGATAGCCAGAGCAAGTTTGGGACCGACACCATTAACTTTAATTAACTCACGAAACATCGCCCGTTCATGTTTATCAGCAAAACCATATAACAGCTGAGCATCTTCCCGGACAACAAAATGCGTATAAATAATGGCTTCTTCCCCGGTATCCGGCAAAGCATAAAAAGAGCTCATCGGCAACTGCACTTCATAGCCCAAGCCTGAAACTTCTATTAATACTTCCGGAGGCTGCTTTTCTAATAACACACCACGTAATCTTCCGATCATCTTAAAATCCTAGCTGATAATGTAATGCTATAAGCATAAAAAACAACTGAGTTAATATCCAGTATTATTTTATAAAAAGGCGGTATTAGCGTTGCTGTAAAGTCATAGCCATCTTTTAATTTTATTTTCAAAAACAAACAAAAAGATCCCCACCCAGATAAAGATAAATGTAATCATTTTAGGAGGACTTAACACTTCACCGTACAACAACACTGCCATAGCGAAAACGATGGAAGGGGCAAGGTATTGAAAGAACCCCAGTGTGGAAAGTTTCAGGCGTAATGCCGCCTGAGCGAAAAAAATAAGTGGCATTGCAGTGACTATACCGGCAAGCATCAACCATATATTTAAGGTCCAATTATTATTAATCATATTCGCGCTATTAGAGCCTGATATTAAAAATAGATAACAGAGCGCCACGGGTAGTACTAATAAGGTTTCGAAAAAAAGCCCGGTTAATGCTTCAATTTGAATTTTTTTACGTAATAGAGCATAAAGCCCGAAACTGATTGGCAGCACCAAAGATACCCAGGGTAAATTACCTAGTTGCACAACCTGAATAAGTACTCCGACAAGGGCTAACAATATCGCCACCCATTTTAGGCGGCTGAAAGATTCATTTAAAAAAAGTAAGCCGAGCAGCACATTAATTAATGGATTAATAAAATAACCTAAACTGGCCTCCAGCATACGCCCATTATTTATCGCCCAAATAAAAACTGTCCAGTTAAAGGTTATTAATAAGCTGGTACAGATTAAAAAGAAAATATTTTTCGGCTTTCTAAAAACAGCAATAGCCTTTGGCCAGCCTCCCATAAAAGTAATCACAATAGCGGTAAATACAACGGACCAGATAACGCGATGCGCCAATACTTCATAAATCGGGATAAACTCAAGATACTTAAAATAGATGGGGGCAAAACCCCACAATAAATAGGCACTCAGCGCATAGATAATGCCGAGCTGCGCCTGAGAAAACTCTTTCATGGAGACCTCGTAGAGCAATAGAGAGTATGGATAAAGGATTTTTATCTGTAATAATTAGCGGAATCTGCCGCGCACGGTTTTTGCAACTTGCCCTGACATAGCGACAAGCGACTGCGCTGTATGTGCATGGCATATAGCCACTGCTAATCCATCGGCGGCATCCGCTTGTGGTTTACCGGAAAGATTTAAAATCTGCATGACCATGTGCTGAACTTGCTCTTTTGTTGCCGCCCCGATACCCGCCACAGCCTGTTTAATCTGTCGGGCGGAATATTCCTGAATATATAAATCCGCCTGCGTGGCGGCAACAATTGCTGCACCGCGCGCTTGCCCTAGCTTTAACGCTGAATCCGGGTTTTTTGCCATAAAGACTTGTTCAATACCAAACTCTGTTGGTTGATATTGTTTGATTATTTCGCTTATCCCCTTAAAAATCATATCAAGTTTTGGGGCTAGCGTATCGCCTTTAGTGCGGATACAACCGCTTGCAATATAAATACATTTACTTCCTTTTTGCTGGATAACACCATAGCCGGTAATTCGGGATCCGGGATCTATACCAAGAATAATACTCACAAAATAACCTTACATATGAAAAATCATTTAATAATAAAAAAGCGCCTACTGTACGCTTTGCACTGAGAGAGAGCAAAACAAAATCACATATAATTGTTACGCTATGCAAATAGGAGGATTGAGCAATAAGCCCTTACCAAACATCAGTAAGCAAGTATGCCGGGAGTAAGCAGTAACCGGTTACATAAAATTATTACCGTTTCGTTATTATTAACTTATACCAATTGGATTAATTAAATGATCTGTTTAGGCGTCAGGAAAAACAAATGAAAGCGAGGCATTGATTGCAGTAACTAGTTGTTCTAATTGCAAAATCAATAACGAAGCTAGCATTTATTTTAACAAGCATAAATGATCAGATAATTAATCTGATTGGTATTATAATAAGTGGCAGGTTATAACTTAAATACCACAGCACAATTGAATTAATGATCAGAAAGCAATCTAAAATAGGACTATCTAAGAATTATGTCTACTATCAATGACGTAAGCAAATTAGCCGGAGTATCAAAAGCGACTGTTTCGCGCTCAATTAATAACAAGGGAAATGTTAAAGAATCCACACGTCGAGCTGTGCTTCAGGCAATGGAGCAATTAAACTTCAAGCCCAATAGCCTCGCACAGGCATTAGCAAATAACAGCTCCAATAGCATCGGACTCATTATTTCAGATTTTGACGGTGGTTATTTTGGTATGCTATTAAAGCAAGCATCTCAAGCGGCAGAAAAAGCCGGCAAACAATTATTTGTGACAGATGGTCATAATGATCCGCTTCGTGAAATTGAAGCAATTGATTCTTTAGTCGATCGCCGTTGTGACGTGATTGTTTTGTATAGCCGAAAATTATCACAACAGGATTTTATCGATTTAAAAAAACGCATCCCAATCCCGATAGTTGTTATTAATCGCCAATTAGGTGATCAATTATATCCGGCTGTTTGTTTTGACCAGCAACATGCATCCAGTTTGGCCGTTCATCAGTTATTGGAGATGAACCACACTCAAATTGCCTGTATCACCTCACCTGTCAGTAATTGTGCAGGCTTATTAAGGTTTAAAGCTTATCAGGAGGCCCTTACAGAGCGTAATATAAAGATTAATGAAGCATTAATTGCCGAAGGTGATTTTACTGTCGCCAGTGGTTATCAGGCCTGCATTAAAATTTTAGCAAGTGGTATCCCCTTCACTGCATTATATGCATTTAATGATGATATGGCACTTGGTGCAATGAAAGCACTTAATGAAGCCGGGTTAAAAGTTCCTGATGATGTTTCCGTTATTGGAATCGATAATGAACCAATTTCTGCATATATTACCCCGCCACTCAGTTCGGTTGAATTACCGATTGCTGCAATTACCGACTTTGCAATGAATGTTGCATTAGACCTTGCTCAAGGCAAAGAGGTAGAAATAAAAACAACAGAGTTTAAAGGTAAACTGATTGTGCGCGATTCCGTTCGTTATATAACCAATCCGGTTACGGAGCAGGTAATAAATAATACGAAATAGAGTCAAAGATGTAATACCAAATCCGATAATTATCTATTCATTTATGCTTGTTAAAATGAATGCTAGCTTCGTTATTGATTTTATAATTAGAACAACTAGTTACTGCAATCAATGCCTGGCTTTCATCCATTTTTCCTACGCCTAAATAGATCATCTAATTAACGGAATTGGTATAATATTCGCCCCTTGCTGATGGAATAGTCAGCGCGGCACCTCTTCATTCATGACACCTCGCCGCCATATGCGAAGGAGGCTGGGTCATCGCATCAAGCGCTTAAACGAAAAAATCCCTGCTGATATAGCACTTATGGGGCGTGGGGCGAATTGAACGCCAGTTCAGTATCATGAGCGGATAAACTCTGTGCATCCTGTCTTTAGCCTGCCTTTGCGAGGCACCGGCGATGGAACAGGGCTCGCAGAGCTTAGCCGCTCGTGACGCGGTGCTGTCGGCAAACAACCAGAGCACGCAGAGCTTAGCCCGCTCATAAGCCTTTGCTGGCGCAAAACTACTTCGGGCATCCTGCCCTTCGCCTTTCAGGCCGTTGTCGCAAGCTCCAACGTTCAAATTTGTTCCTGACAAATTTGTCGCCCGACTCGAGAGCAGGTCAGAGCAAAAAGCAGGCCAAATAAAAAACCCCAGGAAGCAAAGCTTTCTGGGGTTATTTAATTGGGCGCTTGGCGATGGAACAGGGTTCGCAGAGCTCACCCGCTCGTGACACGGTGCTATCGCACCACTTCGCCCTACTCTACATGATCTGAACCCAACTGCGTTGGCACTCTTAACCTTTCCCCATGTGAGAATTGGTCTTCGCCACAAATGCCTAATAACGAAAAAACCCCCACCCTTCTTTCGAAGGATGGGGGTTTATCGTTATTAGGCGCTTGGCGATGACCTACTCTCACATGGGGAGACCCCACACTACCATCGGCGCAATTGCGTTTCACTGCTGAGTTCGGAATGGGATCAGGTGGTACCACA
>NZ_JBFGZY010000102.1:0-15060 GCF_041586535.1 Psychromonas sp.
CGATAATTATCTATTCATTTATGCTTGTTAAAATGAATGCTAGCTAGACATAAAACTACGTTTTAGTCTTTGTTATTGACTTTGTAATTAGAACAACTAGTTACTGCAATCAATGCCTTGCTTTCATCCATTTTTCCTACGTCTAAATAGATCATCTAATTAACGGAATTGGTATTATTCCCTTTTCGATTGGTGCAACGCAGCACTGGTTTTCGAGCTGGTGCCCCGTAGGGCAAGGTAAATTGCACCAATCTGCTTTGTTATAAAATTTCTCTGTAGAATAGCTATACTTCAATTTTATGCCTGGCATCCCGGCACAATTTGCCTTGCTGACTTTGCATCTTGAAGTATCATGGGTATATATCATTTAACCCGATCTAATAAAACTGATCACGGATTTGCTAAATTCAAATCTCCGTTCATTATTTGAAAATGATTTGGCCTGCAACATTTCAAATAACAATCAGTAAAAAAGCAAAAAGAACACCTCCCCTCAGTTACAAAGCTATTCAGAATTTGACTGTACAACGGCATGTATTGACTATATCTCAACGGCAGGAGCTAACTCTTCATCAGAAGTATCATGGAGATAGGCTAAAAAGAAAAACAGTTCCTGATTAATAATGTTACAATATAACACCTGAAGCGAAAGAAATAATTTTGAGTGACGACATTTATGAGTCAAGATAAAAACATACAATTTATCAGCGCTGATCATGACCACCAGAGCTGCATGGCTACAGCAATAGCTAAAGCAGAGCAGGTTTGCCAGCTACGTAAACAGCGTTTTACAAAACTAAGAAAACGGATCTTTGAACTGGTTTGGCAACAGCATAAACCGATTCGGGCCTACGATGTACTTGGTCAATTACAACAAGATGGTCGCGCAGCTCCACCTACGGTCTACCGGGCGCTTGATTTTCTATTGGAGCTGGGTCTGATTCATAGAATTGAATCGTTAAATGCCTTTGTCGGGTGTTGTAACCCCGGTCTGCGACATCAAGGTCAGTTTTTGATCTGTACTGCCTGCGGGGATTTTGCCGAGCTTGATTCCACCTCAATAAATGCAGCGATCCGTCATTCTGCTGAACATAGCGGTTTTGAAGTTCAGCAACTAACAATTGAAATTATGGGACTTTGCCCAAATTGCAAAGCTGAAAAGGCAGACGATAAATACAAGAACACTCAATTGAGCTGTTATTAACCTCACTTTGGAAAATGAAAACGTAATAACTTTAATATCGAATTGTTAACATTTTGTATCGGTTATTCTCTTTTCAAGCATTATCACGCGGGGTTGCCTTTTGCACAAACTCCCGCATAGTAAGATGAAAAGCAACCACCTTCAGCACGCTGGAGCCTAGATTTAGCACGACTAAACCTTCAACTTAGCCCTGCCCCCCCGGTATATAAAAAAAGAGTCATCTCCTTACTTGCTGTGCCCGGCATTTTCAGGTCGCTTGGGTATATACCCATGTTACTTCAAAATGCTTTGTCAGGCACAAGCTCGGAGACCAGAGCAAGACGCAACATGAGGTAATGGTTATTCCCTTTTCGATTGTTGCAACGCAGCACTGGTTTTCGAGCTCGCGCCCCGTAGGGCAAGGTAAATTGCACCAATCTGCTTTGTTATAAAATTTCTATGTAGAATAACTATACTTCAACTTTATGCCTGGCATCTCGGTGCAATTTGTCCTTGCTGACTTTGCATCTTGAAGTATCATGGGTATATACATTGAAAGTGTTATATTATAACATAACGTTAATGATATGTTATCTAAGCTAATTAAGACGAAAATGAAAAATACCGAACAACATCCAACCAGAGTCGAAAGCTCTGTGAAATCATTATTACTACTGAGTGTCAATTTCCGCTTAGTGGGTGCCGTTGCCATCGTGTTATCTCTTTGGCTGGTTTTAGGCCAATTACTTTAACGGATTGATGATGATTAGTATTATTGATTTGTGTGTCAATTACAAAGACTCACTCGCATTAGACGGTATTTCAACTGAGATCAAACAAGGTGAATTAGTTGCTATTGTCGGGGCAAATGGTGCGGGTAAATCCACCTTACTTAAAAGTATAATGGGACAATTAAAACCAAGCTCCGGCTATATTGATTTGGGTAAACTTACCCCCAAAGATATCGCTTATTTACCGCAAAGTCATCAGATTGATCGTCAATTCCCGATAACCGTGCGTGAATTTGTCTCTGCCGGTGCGTGGCAGAGGATCAGCTTCTGGAAAATGTTTAATCGCGCTGAAAAAGTATTATTGGAGCAAGCATTAAGTAAAGTAAACCTTACAGGTGTTGAGGATAGACAAATTAGCGCCCTGTCGGGTGGTCAATTTCAACGCATGTTATTTGCCCGTATGCTTATGCAGGATGCCGACATTTTATTATTAGATGAGCCTTTTGCAGCCATCGACGCACAAACCACGATGGATCTGATGGAAGTGATCCATGATTGCCAAAATCAAGGCAAAACCATTATCACAGTGATTCATGACTTAGCATTAGTTAATCGTTTTTTTCCCAATGTCATATTACTGGCAAAACAGCTAATTGGAAGTGGAAAAACTCAATCAGTAATGACCGGAAGCAACCTGTCTAAAGCTGGCTACCAGCATTTAGCCTATATCCCACATCAAACTCAAACACTATCTGAAAATGATACAAGCAGGCAATCAGAACAACCCGACGGTAAAAATGCTGATTATTCTCAAATCTGTTCAAACCCGGCTCATTATGAGGAAAGCGCTTAATGATCAGCGAACTATATAGTTTATTTATTGAACCTTTCAGCGACTTTTCTTTTATGCAAAGAGCTCTGTGGGGCTGCATTGTTTTAAGCATAAGTGCTACCCCGATAGGTGTTTTTCTTACCCTAAGAAAAATGAGTTTAACAGGTGACGCGATGGCCCATGCGATATTACCCGGTGCTGCTATCGGTTTTTTAGTCGCGGGGGTTTCTATCACAGCCATGACCATTGGCGGTATAGTTGCAGGTTGCCTGGTTGCTATATTAGCGGGTGTTGTGGCACGCCACTCTAATGCTGAAGAGGATTCCAGTTTAGCCGCATTTTATCTGCTGTCACTGGCCACAGGTGTACTCATTATTTCTGCTAAAGGCAGTAATATGGATCTATTACATGTGTTATTCGGCTCTGTATTAGCGCTCAATAACGATGCACTTATTCTTCTGACGTCTATCGCTACTATCTCATTACTTGCACTGGCCGTGTTGTATCGCCCATTGGTGTTCGAATGTGTTGATCCCGCTTTTTTCAGATCCGTCAGCAAGCTTAGCTCAGTGGCACATTATGGTTTTTTACTACTCGTCGTTTTGAACTTAGTTGCCGGATTTCACGCTTTAGGCACATTAATGGCTGTTGGATTAATGATCCTGCCTGCTGCGATCGCGCGTTTTTGGAGTGAAAAACTCGGTGCTATGCTTATTATCGCTTTCGCCACATCGGTAATTAGCAGCTACTTCGGTCTTTTTCTTTCATTCCACGCAAGCTTTGCCACCAGTCCTGCGATTGTTCTTGTGATGGGCTCAATTTATATAATGTCACTTCTTTTTGGTCGACACGGAGGATTACTTTCAAATAACTAACCTGCAACTTTAATTTGAAATTTTAACTAAACGGAATAATAAATGACCTTAACAATATTTAGAAACTCTCATTTAATTGCATCGCTTGCATTGAGTCTGGGAATAAGTTCAACGGCACTGGCAAATGATAAACTCCCTGTTGTGGCAAGTTTCTCGATTCTTGGAGACTTAGTATCGCAGGTAGGTGGCGAGCATATTGATCTCACCACGCTGGTCAAAGCAAATGGTGATGCGCATGTTTATAGCCCAACACCCAAAGATGCACTGGCAGTTAAAAATGCACAATTGCTGGTGATGAACGGCCTTAATTTTGAAGGTTGGATGCCGCGTTTTCTTGAGTCAGCACACTTTAAAGGAACAAAAATTTTCGCATCAGATGGAATTAAAACCATAACAATAGGTGATGGACACGCCAACGAACACCACGAGCATGAACCGGAAGGCCATGATCATGACAGCAAACACCACGAGCATGAACCGGAAGGCCATGATCATGACAGCGAACACCACGAGCATGAGCAGGAAGGCCATGATCATGACGGCGAACACGATGAGCATGATGAGCATGATGAGCATGATCAACATGATCAAACCGGTGAGCACGACAACCACGGCAATGAACATCACCATGATGGTGTCGACCCTCATGCATGGAACAGCATCAGTAATGTGAAAATCTACATACAAAATATTGAGAAAGGGTTAAGCAAAGCTGATCCTGAAAACAGCCAAGACTATAAAAACAATGCGCTTGCGTATCTGCGTAAACTTGATCAGTTAGAGATCAAGCTGCACGCAAAAATGGATACCATTCCACAATCACAACGTAAGGTAATTACCGCCCACGATGCCTTTGCTTATTTCTCACGCGACTTTCATGTCGAATTTATTGCGCCACAGGGCACAAGCACAGAGTCGGAAGCGAGTGCGTCAGATATGGCCGCCATTATTAAACAAATCCGCAAAGATAAGATCAACGCAGTTTTTATGGAGAACATCGCGGATAACCGCATGGTAGAGCAGATTAGCCGGGAAACAGAAGTCAAAATTGGCGGGAAATTATATACCGGTGCATTATCTGAAGCACAGGGCCCTGCAGCTAGCTATCTGGAAATGATGCAATATAATGTGACTACTATTGTCTCTGCATTAACCCATTAGTTACCCGTAAAACAGCGTATTATTGAACAAGCCTCCGGCTAATCAGGAGGCTTGATAACGATAAAATTTGCACTTTTTCTCTGTAAATATAAAAGGAATACTCAAGCAGATATGAAAACCACCCGTCAACTTTTACATTTTATTTTATTCTCTTTTTTGTTTTTTCCACTGACTGGCTCTACTCATCCTCACTCCTGGGTTGAACTGAAAACCGAGATTGATGGAAATAAAAATGAAATTGTCGGATTCGACATGCAGTGGACTTTTGATGCTATGTCTTCTGCTTATATGATCGATGGTTATGATCTTTCGCCTGAAAAAAAAGCGCAATCATTTCAGGAGATTGCTGACGCTGTATTAAACAATATGCTAACAGAGCATTATTTTACTTTCTTTTATGATGGTGAAGAGCCGATCCGCTATAAAAGAGCAATAAATGCTAAATTAACTCAGCAGGGAGCAAAGGTAACATTAGCCTTTTATCTTCCCTTATCTAAACCACAACCTGCGCTGGGCACGTCGCTCAGATTACTCATTTATGAACCGAGTTATTATGTTGATATCTCCTGGAAACAAAAATCAGACATTTCCTTGTCCGCGGAATTAAAAAATGCATGTACCGTCGAGCTTAAAGAGCCCAAGCCAACGCCAGAGCGGAAAAATTATGCTTTAGCGTTACCTGCAGATGCAGATCCTGACAATGCGTTGGGACAACTGTTTACTCAAACCGTTACACTAAATTGTTTATAATAGAGCGCAACATGCAGAATTTATTTCAAATGAGAACCTTTAAACTAACAAGCGTCTTAAAAGCAGTTATCTTGTTTAGTCTATTTATATGTACTGGTTACATGTTTTGGTATTTTTGGCCAACGATTATGTTACACAGCATTAAATGGCAACAGGTTATCAACGAAGAGCTGAGTAACCTGCTTTATCAGGCAAAGGAAAACCAGCAAACAGCAGCTGTTTCTTTGCTTAGCTTAAGTATTTTATACGGGGCTCTACACGCGATAGGTCCCGGTCATGGCAAGATGATTGTGACTACTTTTCTCGCCACCCACCCGAGTAAAGTAAAACACAGTTTGATATTAACTGTTGTATCGGCATTTATGCAGGCCCTTGTGGCCATTTTATTAGTTTCTAGCCTTGTGTTTCTGTTTAATAATTCAATGAGAGATGTTAACGGTAAAGCCGTCGAACTTATCAACCTGAGCTTTTTGGTGATGATCGGATTAGGTGGCATGATTATTTTCCGTGCGGTTAAAAAGCTTTTCTCCTCCGGAAAAGTTATTGAAAAGCACGAACAGGGAGATTGTCATGGTTGCGGGCATAAACATTTTGCAGACGCGGATGAGATCAACACAGCAACGACCTGGCAAGCCTATGCAGGTATCATTATTAGTATCGGTATTCGCCCTTGTAGTGGCGCTATTCTGGCTTTGCTCTTTGCAAATATGCTTGGTATCTATTGGCTCGGCGTAATGAGCGCATTTATGATGGCCCTTGGGACCGCGATCAGCACATCAGCCATTGCCCTTTTAACTCTCTCCGGGAAAAAGCTGATCAACCAGTATTTACATCATGACGAGCACAAAAACTCGACCGGCAATAGCCTGCTACAACTACTAGGCGGAGTTTTATTAACCCTAATGGGGTTATTATTGTTTAATACCCCTACCTACGGAGTTTCACCTATATTTTAGATTAATGGCCGAAATATTTATAGCTGCTCTTTCGAGGCAGGTTTATTCTCCAGCGCAGCAATCATTGCCGCGGCGGTGTCCTATTCGACGATAATCGTTATCTTTTTGGAAACCACAGGTTTGTCGTGCGGCACGTGCGCATAGTTACCCAGCAAAAGCTGTAATGTATGCTCACCTGGAGAAAGTATGATCTCGGTTTCAGTTTGACCACCGCCAAAATGTTTAATCCTATCGTTTGCCGGAAGTGGCATACTCAAATCAGGCAAAACTTCGGTATCAATCAAAAGGTGGTGATGTCCAGTGTTTTCTATATCGGCTCCAGCAGGGGCAACGCCCATATTTTTTAAACCAAAAATCACTTTGACACTTTTTTGAACAGTCTGCCCATCGGATGGTTGGATAAAATACACCTCTGCGTCTGCAGGTGATGGTGAAACTATATTGTCAGCAAATACGTTCAATGATGAGACAACAAGCGCTATCGATAAGGCGAGTACATTTTTTTTCATTTTTCATTCCTTCTCTAGTTTTTGATGCTCTGTACATTGATTGGCTATACGTCAGCCTGTGTAGGATTTGTTGCCAGAATGAATAAGATACTGACACCACAAGAGCAAAGTCTGGTTTGTTACCACCCTGACGGCGATATAATGAAGATCATGCTTAGCCCACATCTGTTACAAGCTTCGATGGCGCTCTGGTTAACCCTTTTACCAACAGATTATTTTATTATAGTCCGATAAATCTCATTTTTATTAAACAGCCGCATTTAATACAAAAAAGAATCATTATTATTTATTAGGCGCATGATAACGCTTAAGAGCCCCACTTTCTCACTCTGTGTGTTAAAAACCCAGAGAGTAAATCAGCTGAACTGGAAATGTTGAACTTCTGCAGTAAATGCCCCGTACGGCGAATGTTATTGATTGATACAGCCCTACCGCGTGAACACAGAGGTTGATGTGTGATAAGATTCCGGCATTATCTATACCCATGTTACTTGAAGGTGCAAAGTCAAAGCATTTTCAAGTAACATGGGTATAACCAAAGAATCATCCAACAGAAAGAGTACTAAACTGGAAAACTCAATCCCCACAACAGCGATCACCCGCTCCTTAACCCGCCAGGCATTTTTGGTGTTCTTTTCTGCTGTATTTTTACCGATGTTTTTAGCCGCCGTTGATCAAACCATTTTGGCTACCGCAACACCGAGTATTGTTGGTGATCTTGGGCAACTTCACCTTTCATCCTGGATCGCCATTGGCTACCTGCTGGCTACCGTCGCCTCAGTGCCTGTCTACGGCTGGCTGGGTGATCGCTATGGCCGTCGCAATATTTTAATTTGCGCACTAATCGTATTCTGCTTAGGATCAATTATTGGCGCCATGGCCCAAAACATGCCACAGATGATTATTGGACGGGTGATCCAGGGGCTTGGCGGTGGTGGTCTGATGAGCCTGTCACAGGCCTTAATCGCAGAGCTTATCCCGCCAAGAGAACGCGCTAAATATCAGGGCTATTTTGCTTCCATGTTTGCCTGCGCCAGTATTGGCGGGCCTGTGATAGGTGGTTTGGTGGTCACCCATTACTCATGGCACTGGTTATTCTGGGCGAATATTCCACTGGCTTTAGTAGCCGGCTGGCGACTGTTCAGTCTGACGTCCAAGCCGAACCTGGAACACCGCAATAAGCCCATCGATTGGACCGGGTTACTGATCTTTCCAATACTGTGCACTTTATTTCTATATTGGGCATCTGTGGGGGGGCAAAATTTTGAGTGGTTGTCTTTATCCAGTGCTTATTTTGTCTTCCTGATCTTTGTATTATCAGCCGTATTTTATCGCAATCAACGCCGCCACCCTACCCCATTCTTACCGAATGAATTACTTAAAAATAGAGCCATCTACATTCCGCTAACAACATCGATGTTATTTGCTGCCTGCATGTTTGCACTGATTTTTTTCCTGCCTATCTATCTGCAATTAGGATTAAAAACCAATGCGGCAACCTCAGGCTTGTTACTACTACCACTCACAGCCGGCCAGATCTTCGGAGCCTTATGCAGCGGCCGGATAATGGCGAAAACAGGTATTCCCAAATGGATACCCGTTGTGGGCATGTCTATCTCTACCTGTGGTTTTATAGCTCTGGGAACCATTCCGCCGGAACCAACACTGGTAGGACTATTAGGTATGCTTTGTGGTATGGGATTTGGCACTGTTATGCCTACAACCCAACTGGTGATTCAGACCGTTGGCGGCAAAGCCAACTTAGGCTCAGTGACGGCTTTGGCATCTTTATGCCGTAATTTAGGTGCGGCTATAGGGACAGCTTTATTCGGCGCACTGATCTACACCCTGCTACCCGGATTCGACCACAACACTAGTATCGAAGTACTTCGAAACGGTCCGCAGGAACCTGTCATAGCCGCTTTTCAAACCAGCTTTTATGTTGCCGCAGGCATCGCCGCTTTAGCTGCACTCAACGCCGCCCGCGCGCCGATCGTTGTACTCGGGCATGAATAGCAGGAGCGGTACAAATTATCAGTCACGAGCTTCGAGTTGAGAGTTTAGAAGTTCGCAGTTAAGTAGTAATATATAAATTGTCAGGTAGTTACTCAATGTATTAGTTATCTATTTGTGGCCTCGGCTTCAGCCGCGCTATCATCAAGCTCGGCTGAAGCCGAGGCTCCGTGGTGGCATTCTGTATAATGGACAGTACGGAATTGCATAAAATACCTGATAACTTTTCATTAAATACTTAAAAGCTCGTTACTTGCTACTGGTTTCCCCCGCAAACAATGTGCTTTGAGGTGCAGAATTTACCCTGCCATAAAAGTCGATTGTTTATAAATACTCGGCGTGGGGATAAGAATGAAGGTTAAATCCTTCGCCCCTTTAAAGAGCCGAGCTTTAGCCTGCAGATATTGGTTTAATTATTAGGGTCTGTTGTTTGTTCTTCCAATACGGGTAACAAATGTAACCTGTTATGAACGGCATGATGAATAAACGACAACTTGGTGCGTACCGCTTGTGTTAACACAAACGGATAAGCATCACGCAATCCCATACTGCGATTTAATGAGTTGAGGATCACCGAGAAATCCATCCAGGTATCTAAAATATTGGTAATCGATGTTTGCGCAGAAAAATAGTATTCCTGAGGTAATTGTAACCCTCCGACCTCTGCAGTATCAACGGCACCTCCAAGGGCTGAACCGCTGATTGAAAAGTTTTGTGCCGTCTCCAAGGTATCGATAATGTGCATATAATGTGCCCAGGTTTCAGCCCAATCTTCATAGGGATGCATGGTGGCATATGCGCTGATAAAATGTTCCCGCCAATCTGCCGGCGCTCCTTTTTTGTAATGTCTATCCAGCGCTTTTTGGTAACTTAATTCATCGTCACCAAAATATTGTTTACATAACGCATGTTTTTCCGGTGAGTTGGCAATTAACTGGTCGAAATAGTAATGCCCCAGTTCATGGCGAAAATGCCCGAGCAGGGTACGATAACGTTCGCGCATGGCCAATCTTGTGTGAGAACGGGCGACGTCGTTAGCTTCGGCCAGGTTAATGGTGATGTGACCACAATCGTGGCCGGTAAATACCGCTTCCTGATCTTCTAATTTGCTGGCAAAGTGATCTTTTACGTCACGGTCAGTAGTAAAATCAAAGCTTATTCCATTCTCCGGATCCTGAATAATATTTCTTAATGGTACGGGTAATGCCTTTAAGGTATATAAAGCCCGGCGTTTGGCCGTTTCCATTTTTCGCCATAAAGGAATGTGTTCAACAATAGTTAAATCCGGAACCGTTTCATTAAAACGGCAGGCAAAGCACAGCACCTCATCTTTACCATCAACGTGCACAAAGGTATTTAAATTGACCATACCGTTACAGGCTTGATATCGGGCATTGTTATCACATTTTTGATAAAAAACTGTTGGCTGATCCGCTTTGAAAAATAGCCCGCTTTTTTCATCTAAATCATAGGGCACTACCTGCTTAAAATCATCATCAAGCCCGACAGTTCTACCGCAGGCAAGACAATGGCTACTTTCAAAAAATAAAATCGGTTGTTCCTGGCAATTACATCGAAATGTTTTCATATAAATAGTAGATTCACAAAAGAGGAAAATAGGTAATTAACCTCAATTCTGGATAAGCAAATCGATACAGCACCGTTATTTTCGCGTATTTCTGCGTTAAATCATCTCCCAATAGCCAGCTATTGCTTCGATGATTTGCCTTGAACTACACAAAACTAACAGCACTGTATAATGCAAATCTTTAATATGTTGATATTAAAGGGAATTTCGATTCCATTATCCAGAATTGAGGTTAATTAGTTTGAGCAGAAAAATCGCAATTCAGCATAAATTACAAAATTAATAGCACAAAAGAATAATACAAAATTTAACACCACTAAGATAGTAGCTCAAAATGACGCCGACTGCTCCAAATGAAAGGTCTTTGTGCAGATTTAATAACAAACATCTGTTGTTTGTTCCTAGAGCACCATATAGTTTAAAAAACGAACGCCAGATCTGACTAAAAATCGCTCAGGCAAGGCGTGTTAGCGAAGGAATAGAGATCTCTTTCGAGCTGACACAACGCAGAATGAGCGATTTTTAGGCGCTCTCGAAGGGCGAGGCCCAAATGGCGATTACCGCCGCCACTTTGTCTTACGCATTTGCCGGTGTTTATGGACGTCGATTTAAAAAAATGGCGATCAACCCGATCATCATTGCCGCTGGACAAGTCAGCGCATCAACGCTGCTATTAATTCCTATTGCCTTGACCGTAGACGGTGCAATTGATGCAGCAATAAGTTTGCAGACT
Organism: Psychromonas sp.; assembly: GCF_041586535.1. Taxonomy (GTDB): domain Bacteria; phylum Pseudomonadota; class Gammaproteobacteria; order Enterobacterales; family Psychromonadaceae; genus Psychromonas. The sequence continues at coordinate 11,332 of NZ_JBFGZY010000102.1, forward strand.
TGGGCGGCAGTTGTCGGGCTGGCTGTTTTCTCTACCGCGATTGCTTATGTCCTGTATTTCAAGATACTGAATCTGGCAGGTGCAACAAACGTTTTGTTAGTCACATTGTCAGTTCCCGTTTCGGCCATTTTGCTTGGATCTGTGTTTCTCAATAAGCCATTGGAAGTCATTCACTTTGTTGGTATATCGCTGATTGAGTTGGGCTTGTCTGCTATAGACGGGCGGTTATGGATGCGCGTAAAATCCGCAAGATATTAAATTTTTAATCGGGATAAATATGGATAAGGAAACAATAATACGTGGAATGGAAGCACTCAGCCTTGCCGATCCTGATCTCAAAAAGGCATTTACAGAGTTTGGTCCGCCACCAACCAGAACAACTCCTTGTGGATTTGAAACTTTTCTATTTATTATCGTCACAGTAAACCAAGGGTCTGTTGATCTTTCGCGGTTAATTTTTGTTCGAGATAAAAGCGTTTTAATCGCGAGGTGTGTCGCTTAGTCATTCTAAGTAAATACCTCGCAACAAAGAGTAAAACGCTTTTAGCCGCCCCTTCGGGCAGCGCTTGTTGGCTCTTTCTACTGCGCTATCGCCCGTTTATGTAGAATAACTACACTACGCAGGCTTTGCCTTGTATGAAGAACCAGCAAACTGCTGCAAAAACAATCTCGAAAAATCAACAGCCCCTAATAATCCGTAGCAAAAAATTGGCTCGGTGATTGTGAAGAGAGACTTAAATATCCAGACCGGGTTGATCTTTCCGGATACTTTTACAGTAGTTTATCGGCTCTTTAATTAAGTGCAAACCTGAAAGTGTAGTTGATCATAAACGGTTAAAACGCAGCAAAAAACATCTGGAGAACGTTTCAATAATCACATAAACTGTGCGCACAAAACGGCTTAACAATGGACACAAACACGCTTTTGGTTTGATTTTTATACAATTTTTGTTAAAGTTTTCACACTTTTTTTGATTACCACCCCAATCTATATGGTTACAATAAACATTATTTTGACTTTCGATTACGTAATAAGGACCACCAGTTGAGTAAAATTTATGGATAAAAAATTAAAGCAATATAGTATAGATACCACCGACTATGAAGTTGGTCAGGATAATATACAAAAGTGGGGATTTGATATTCATAACCCTGTTTTTGGCACCAGCGCAGGCCTTCTTTTCCTATTCCTTACATCACTCCTGGTCGTTGATCCCGCTACCGCCAAAGAAGCCTTAAATGGGGTCAGAAATAGTATCATGGAAGATTTTGATCTGTTATTTATGTGGTCAACCAACTTTTTCCTGATATTCACCCTGCTATTGATGGTGTCACCGTATGGTAAAATCCGGATTGGCGGCAAAGATGCCACATCCGAGTACTCAACTGCTTCATGGCTGGCAATGTTATTTGCTGCCGGTATGGGGATCGGCCTTCTGTTCTGGGGAGTCGCAGAGCCTACCGCTTATTTTACCGACTGGTGGGGTACCCCCTTTAATGTCGAAGCGCAGACGTCGGAAGCAAAAGCACTGGCGATGGGTGCGACTATCTTCCACTGGGGTCTGCATGGCTGGGCTATCTATGCCATTGTCGCACTTGCACTGGCGTTTTTTGCCTATAACAAGAGACTGCCGCTGTCGATGCGCTCTGTATTCTACCCAATCTTCGGTGATCGCGCCTGGGGCTGGTTAGGCCATACCATTGATATTCTGGCGGTACTGGCAACCCTGTTTGGTCTGGCAACATCGCTTGGCTTAGGAGCGCAACAAGCGACCAGTGGTATCAACCATGTATTTGGTACTGACGGCGGTATTGGCATGCAGCTTTCCATCATTGCCTTCGTGACCTTTATTGCTATTTTATCTGTTATTCGCGGCATAGAAGGCGGTGTTAAAGTATTAAGTAACATTAATATGGTGTTTGCTTTCGCCCTGTTAGTGTTTGTTACTTATGTTGGCTTTGATATTATCAAGTTTTCAATCCCTCAAACCATGATGGCTTATGTTGAAAACATCCTGCCTCTAAGCAACCCTCATGGCCGTGAAGATACAACCTGGATGCACGGTTGGACCGTATTCTACTGGGCATGGTGGATCTCATGGTCACCATTTGTCGGTATGTTTATTGCGCGCGTATCTAAAGGCCGTACCGTTCGCGAATTCCTGTTTGCCGTGATTTTTGTTCCGACGCTAATGACCATTATTTGGATGTCTATTTTCGGAGGACTGGCTATAGATCAGGTGGTCAATAAAGTCGGTGAACTCGGTGCTAATGGTCTGACAGACATTTCTCTGACTTTATTCCAGGTATATGACGCGCTGCCATTTAGCTCTGCCATTTCTATTATTTCGATTGTGTTAATCCTGATATTCTTTGTCACCTCATCGGATTCAGGCTCACTGGTAATCGACAGCATCACCGCGGGCGGCAAAATTGATGCACCGATTCCACAGCGAATTTTCTGGGCAACGGTAGAGGGAGCTATCGCAGCAGTAATGCTTTGGATTGGCGGCAAAGAAGCGCTGCAGGCATTACAGTCCGGCGTTGTTATCACCGCCCTGCCATTCACCTTCGTGCTACTGTTAATGTGCGTTAGCCTGGTTAAAGGCTTAAACACAGAACGTTTTTTATACAAATAACAAACTGATAGTATCTGCTGCTAATGATTCCGCCCTCCCCGTAACGTATGCGGGGATGGCGGAAATATACCATGGCGAATACAGCACGAAGTCAACTCCCAAACCTTTTCCTATAGCGTCACTTCTGACAATCCATACGCTGAAAATAAAGCACGATGCCGGAAACTAACTGAATCGTCCGGATTATCCAAAACAGTTTGTTAAAACTGCAAAAATAACCCTATTTATTTATATAGCAATGTAATTTATTATCATGCAACCCCAGAATGAACAATAGTTCAGTCGCACAGGAATTACTCAGATAAAAATCAACTTCCGGCTGTAAATACAGCACCCACCAACAACTGGAGATCTGCATGACACACCCAATTATTACCGATTTAGAAAACCGTTATACCGCAAAACGCTACGACCCTACACGACGCGTCTCTCAGGAAGATCTGGATGTCATCTATCAGGCTATGCGGCTATCGGCCTCTTCAATTAACTCGCAACCCTGGAAGTTTATTGTGATTGAGAGTGATCAGGCCAAGCAGCGCATGGAAGGGACTTTTGTCAATAAGCACCAGTTCAACCAGCCTCACGTAAAAGCGGCATCACACATTATTTTGTTTGCCTACAATCCGAAATACACCCGTGAAGACTACGCCAAAGTGGTCGATAAAGGGATTCAGGACGGCCGTACTAAACCTGAAAACAGAGAGCAGGCATTTGCTGGTTTTGTTTTTGCAGAACTCAATACAGACGAAAACGGCAGCACCGCAGCCTGGACCAAAGCACAAACCTACCTGGCGCTGGGTAACACCCTGCATACGCTTGCCCGCCTGGGGATTGACTCGACAACAATGGAAGGAATTGACAGTGAGCGAATCGGAGAAATTTTCAAAGATGAGCTTGACGGTTACGTGTGTGATGTCGCACTCGCTATCGGCTATCATCACCCTGAAGAAGATTACAATGCCAGCCTGCCAAAATCCCGTTTAGCTGTTGAAGATATCATTACAATTTTATAAGTTATTATAAATTGAATAGTTAACATCAAGATATTGCCATATTTCCGAAACAGAGTATGGCATTGTTTGTTTCAGGC
>NZ_JBFGZY010000103.1:0-14922 GCF_041586535.1 Psychromonas sp.
CCCTGCTCTCAGGAAAATACAGACAGCGAATTGGCAACCCGTATCTGAAACAAAAAGCGATGATTTACCTGCAGAATAAAGGGCATGAATTAGATGATATAAATAACGCCATCGATATTCACAATCGAGCCTACCCTGAGGATGATTTTGACTATTCGGGCGAAGCGATGCGGCTCTTATCGCGTAAATTTAAAAAATCAATAACCGAGCGAAAAGAGCATGATAAAGCGATGCGCCTGTTAATATCGCGGGGTTATACCTACACAAATACTTCAGATGCAATTAAAACCTTCAATGAACAATTTAATGAGCAGGACTAAAGAGTAAAAACGATGGCAAAAGCAAAAACAAAAATCGCATATGTCTGCAGCGAATGCGGTGCCGATTATCAAAAATGGCAGGGCCAATGCAATGAATGTAAAGCCTGGAATACCATTACCGAATTCCGCGAAGCCTCCAGTACCACTAAATCTGTTAATGCTGCGATTAACCGTAATAAAAATGCAGGTTATGCCGGAGTATTAAGCAATGGTGTACAGCGTATTTCAGGTGTTCAGGTTGAAAAAGCGGCTCGGATATCAACCGGATTATCAGAACTGGATCGCGTCCTGGGCGGCGGTATTACCCTTGGCTCGGTAGTGCTTATCAGCGGTGACCCGGGATCGGGTAAAACCACCCTGCTCACTAAAGTTGCAGAGGTGATGTCACATTCCATGTCGACCCTCTATGTCACCGCTGAAGAGAGTCTCAGTCAGTGGGCTAAACGTGGTATTGAACGTTTAAAACTCAACTTTAATGAGGATAATTTTTTATTATCGGATACCGACAGTATTGAAGATATAGTCGACCAGTGCCTGGAAAATAAGGTTCGTTTTCTCATTGCCGACTCTATTCAAGCCTTTGAGTCTAATGAAGCGGAAGGCGCCGCCGGCGGGGTCACCCAGGTAAAAACCTGCGCTAAAATTTTAAACAGATTATGCAAACAACACGGCATTACTCTGGTGCTGGTCGGGCAGGTAAATAAAAATTCGCAAATGGCCGGCCCGCAAACCCTGAAACACATTATTGATACTGCCATCCATATTGAAGTTAACGATGCCTCGGTGCGCATTTTACGCGCCGATAAAAACCGTTTTGGCGATACAGAGCAGGTCGGAATTTTTCAGATGACCGAAAAAGGGATGTTTTCAGTTGATAACCCAAGCCGTTTGTTTCTTTCCGGCAGTGATGAAAATTTTGAAGGCTCGGCTATCTCTGTTATTAAAGACGGGGCACGCAATCTGCTTATTGAAATTCAAGCCTTAGCCACGGAAGTAGAAGGTGAAAAATCTATCCGTAACTGTATCGGTGTTTCCTACAGCCGTTTATCATTAATTACCGCTGTATTAAAAAAACATGGCGGCATCCCCACCTATTACGATATCAATATCAGTTTGGTCGGCGGCCTGAAAATGTCCGATTCAGAAACATCAACCGATATGGCGGTGACCGCAGCATTGCTGAGTTCAATTAATTCCAGGCCATTACCCGAAGACTCGGTGTTTATCGGTGAATTAGCTCTGACCGGTGAGATACGGCAGATACCGCAAATCGTGCCGCGTGTACGTGAAGCCTTAAGTCATGGCAAAAAACATATCTACATTCCGGCAGTGGCTTATCATAAATCGATGCAGCAGTTCGTAAAAGCAGGACAGACAATTCACCCGCTGAAAAACGTGAAAGCGTTAATTGAAGCATTAAATTAATTTGCTGAATTGCAAAGGAGGGTGTTAACTCGCCTGGACAAAAGGTCTTTCGGGAAAAGCAGAAAGACCTTTTTTTATAATAGCGAGGCAGCCTCTACTTGCTGCGCCCTACTCTGCCGGCCAGTCGCTGACCGGAAAGGGGCGAATCTCACTGTTATAAGTCAGGTAGAGCATAATCTGATACTGATAAACACTCAGACTTTTACCAAACTTAAGCAGGTTAGTATTGATTTCTGAGGTAAATAAAACCACGATAAACTGACACGCAGCCACGATCACGGTGACGAATTTAGCCACTCCCATAAAAAAGATAAAAATGAGCATAAACAGGCCACGTAACCATACACTGCGATCCTTATAACTTTGATCTTTGTTTATATCACCCATAAGCGAAATCTTCTCCACATATTACCGCAAAAAAATAAATCCCAAAAAACAACTTGGCAACACAAATAGCGAATCAGTCAGGCTATGGTTACGCACTTAGATACTGCTGCCAGGCTTGCTGATATAGAAGCTTTGATTCCCTTCTCAGTTTATCGATAGCAGTAAGCTCTATTTCACTTAAGCCACGCCTTTCGCTGATCTGCAGGAGCTCTATTTGTTGAATCTGTTCATAGTTATTATGCTCTTCTCCATTTTTAATAAAAGAAAAAGCTTCCAAATGTAATTGTACTTCCGCAATAATACCGCTCTCGGGTAAACGCAATAGGAGACTTAAATCCCTGTAGCCAGAACAGTTAGGATTTGCAAAACGGTTTTTAATACGGACAAGTTGAGTTTGTTGTGCTAATAATTCAAAAGAGTTGATCAATGTGGGAACATCCTGCGCAACAATAGAGGTGCGCACAAGGTCGGTTATTTTTTCACTTCTGCCGGCATGTTTAAGTGTGATTTTACGCATAGCCCGCTGTTTGGATTTCAGTCCGGATGAGAAAGTATAAGCGTTAGTTTTAAGTGCGATTTGGTCGATAACTGTTTCCAGCTCCGATTGAGCCAGGATCGCTTTCTGATAAAGCAGATCAAAGTCATTATAGGGTTGTTTCAAGTAGCTGGATTGATATTCTTTGATACTGAAAAGACCGGCAAGGTTGTGAGGCTGAGAGTTTCTAGGGCCTGGCTGGCTAAGAGGTAATAATTTATTGTTATCAGGACGTTGATCTGATTTTACTGTCGAGGCATTGGCTTGGGATGAAATCGCCATAACAACAAAAAGGGTTTGGAATAACTTACTCATTAAATCTCTCTACCTAACATTAAAATCAAATAATTCTGACAGGAATGTTAGATATAAAGAGTTAAAATGTCACTTTCAAGTCAATAGCGGCAAAAGCGTGCTTAACACGCAACTCTTAACATAAAAGTGCGCGTCACTTCACAATTGAAAGTGTGCAGAATTTATTTCGCAGCGCTGCTGTCGGGGAGTGACAGATGATGTTCTGGATGGCTCCCCCCCCCCTCCGACAATCAGCTGAAAAAGTAAATCAAACACCACTGCATTATTTATTTAAAGCTTGTAGTAACCACTGTTTGAATTGTGGTTTAGATAATGCGCCGCTCAAGGTATCAATTAAGCGCCCTTTTTTGAATATCTTCAAAGTTGGAATGCTGCGTATCTGGTATTGTGCGCCAATCTGCTGCTGCGCCTCAGTGTCCACTTTTACAAAGCGCAATTTATCCTGCTCTTCCAGTGCAACTTGTTCAAAAACAGGTGCAAAACCAACACAAGGGCTACACCAGGGCGCCCAAAAATCAACAACAACAGGTTTTTCACTGTTTATTAATGCCTGTAAATTAGCGCTGCTGCCTTCTATTGGTTTACCTTCTAATAATGGTTTTTTACAGCTGCCGCAGGTCGCCGAGGCATCAATACGCTCAACGGGCAGACGATTCATCGCTTTACAATGGGGACAACGACTAATAATTGTACTCATCAATATAACTCCTTCTATTTATCAATATGTTAGATGATAGTATAAACATAATTGTTAAAAGTTGGGAATCTCAGATAGAGCCTCTATATAGCCGACTGCTTTAAATTACAAATTCACAGAGCAAAGATACCCACAAGAGGTTCTTTCCAAGTAAAACCTCAGGGGAATGGTTAAGGTATTGCAGGATGACGGGAAAGAGCCAGCACCTGCCTATACTAGGGCTGGCTTTGATAGGTTATTCGTGATGCTTGAAGTAAAACTTATGGTCTTTATCATCAATAACAATGTCCACATCCTCATCTTCTCCCTCCGTCTTTACTTGTGCTTTTTTACTCACTGTCGCGATTAACACTGCCAAATAAAGCTCCTCTAACGCCTGATCCCTTAATTGTAGGCTTTCTATAAAATCATACATAGTATTCTCCTTTTCTTACCCTACACCGTTAATTCTAGCTTATATCAGGAAGGTTGGTGGCTTTTAACCCTTATAGGGGGTGAGTTGCGGGTCATTTTTTTATCTTTTTAAATCCAACTGCTTTAAGCAGTTGGATTTAAAAAGTAATCGCAACAGAATTAATTGAGGACGAAAGAAAAATTAATACTAAAGTTTTAACCGCGGCGCGAGGTGCGCGCCTGGTGATCTAAGCAAATATCTTGCCACAAAGAGTAAATTGCCTTTCCGATCCTTTCGGGCAGCGTTCGCAGCTGTTTTATGCTGCGGGCTGCTAATGCAGAGCAACTGCACAGCCTCTGCCCGGTACAGACTGCGGCCTAAAAATCTCGAAAGATAAACAGGCACTGACAAGCTCTGATTTGCAGGAGGTGGTTGTTATCACGGTAAATTTCAGGTAATAAAACCTCAAGAGCGCATCTGTTTGCGGAAAAGCTGGATCATCTCATTACGCGTCTTTTGATGATCCAAATGAAAAATATCCATCGGGAAAAGCAGCTCAATAACCCCGGTATCAAACATACGTTTCACCTCATATTCATTATGCGCCACATCCTCCTGATACATATAGTTTAACCAGGTCTGATTTGTATGAATAATAAATTCGACACGCATGCCCCCTAAACGTGCAAAAAATTTCATCATGGAGGTTTTATCACTGGAGCCAATCGCGCGACTGCGATACTGAACATGTTCAAATAAGGTATCTGATATATCCTCGAGTACCATCAACGAATTTGCTTTAGAAGCACTGCGGGTAAGGTGCTGCTGGAAAGCTTTAACATCGCTAAACGAATCGAGCACCGCCATCAAGCCTAATTCATCGTCAACGGCGACGCCGGGGTTTTTTTCATTTTTTCTCAGTAACTTTAATACCTTAGCTTCAGGCGGTTTCTTGCGAATAGAAACATAAATAGGTATTTTTTTATTGCCTACTGTAAAGCTGCGACGTTTTAATAAGGTTAATTTTTCACCCGGAACCGGAGTGACTGATATTGTCTCCTGCGGCGTTAATACATTGACCTCGGTGCAGAAATAATCTTCCAGATTGTGTTGAGAATGAAGAAAAACCGGATCTAATTCACCAATTTTGAGATTGGGGCTCCACACATAACCATTTAAAAAAGCCAAAAAAGCAGAAAATTTATTTTCAACATCCGTCTCACGCTCGCGTTGATCGATGGTGCCGGCAAGCGTCATCAAGATCACCTTGCGACGTGCCTCAAAACGTGCTTTTTTGTGGTATGCATCGTTAAACATTATCAGCAGAAGCTCAACCGGGTTGTTGGTGACCACGATTTCATTGGTAGATTCAATATATGAAGTATAAGGTGAAAGAATTTTACTATTAAGGGAATGGATCACGGCATCAGCAGTGCGTGCATATTCATCCACTCTGCTCTTTATTTCATTAAGATTACCATCAATACCGAACATATTACCCAATAAACGCAGCGCACGCTGGCTTCGCTGTTCACGAAGCGTTGAGTCAGATACTAAGGATTTAATTTGCTCCATGTTCTCAACGCCTAAAAATTCAAACAGTTGACTGCGCAGCGCCCGATATTTAGTACGATTATTAGGATCCTGCTGCAAGCGTTTTACCCATAAACGAGTTTGGGATGAAAAACGCCCCGTAGTCAGCGCAACTCTGGTTACTGCAAAGGGCCCCTCCTGCTGGAGGGAAGTAAAGACACTATTTGGAGAAAGAACCGACATAAACACACCTGAAAAAGAATAACCCTGTAAGAAAACCTGCTAAATAATATAGATTAATAAACCATCCTGCTGTTACCACAATAAACGCAAGATGTTATCTATTATCAATGATAACAGATACTCCCGGGTATTCGGGAGTACCAACACGATTGTTATTAAAATAATATTTAAGATGTTTAGGGCCAGTATTTATTGTGCAGGGCTGAATTGCTTACAATTATCCCGAAAGGGAAAAAGAAAAAGCACCTGATTGAGTCCAAACCGGTGCTTTATTATTGGCTAACTGTTAACCTGATGAGTTAGGTTAATTATGATACCAATTGTCTATGCTTAAAATCAGACAAACGTGATAATGCGCATTTAATGACCATTTCGGGTACATGTTTACTGATCTCATCTAGACTGAACCGCTTAAATAATTCACTTAGAAAAATACAGACGCAATTTAACGGCGCATAAGCAAACAACTTCGGGTTATAAAAATAATCCATCCCCTCGGTTAAAAACCATCTCTGGTAGTCCTGATCCAGCAATATACCAGAGCCGACTATGGCCGATTTTAATTCGGATAATAACAACTCAAAATCAACACCGTCCGCCTCAAAACTATCATACAAACCAGCGACAGAATTAATTGCATATTGATCAGGTAAAATAGAAACATCATACATGTTTGATATATTTTTCATTACAAAAACCTCTACGTGAAAGCAAAAACAAGTGAATTTTTGAGACTGTGATTTAAGATGAAAAAATAATAACCAGTGTCAAAAAAAAACTCTGTTCTTTAAAGAACATAGATATACGATGTTCCGCTTAGATGAAACCAATGTGATTAATCTGATGATTCGATGCAGTAAAAATCAAATAAAAGAGCAGAAAACCCTTTTTAAATGAGTACGTTGAAAGTTGATAGGTAATATAGAATGCACTAAACTCATAGTGTAATTCATCTGATAGTGAACATATTATGAAAGAATTAAATATCGAAAAAGAGCGTTGGCCTTGCCCAATCAGCAATCACTCAAAAGAGCAATTAGCTCGTATTGCCCAGTCAGGGAACGGATGCACTAACCTGCTTAAAACTTCAGGTATTTGCTATATCAAAAAAGGGCTGGCAATATTATATTATGCCTCCGGGCAGATGAATAACACTTTGGGTTATGTAATTGGTAGCGGAGATTGGATTGGCGCGAGTACCCTTCTGAATAAGGAAGAGCTGTTTTTACTCTCGGCTGAACTTGAGCCTGTTGAATTCCTGTTTTTTTCAACTCAAAAAATTCTCCATCTGGCAGAAACTGAGCCTGAGATGTATAAGTTGTTATACTATTGCATGGTTCACATGCAGCCCGTTTATCTGCAGTCACAACTGACCTCACTGCATGATAAAGAAGTCCGCGTTGCCTATATGTTACTTTTTTTAGCGCAAAAAAAACAAACTATCAAGGGGGCCAAAATCATCATCACCATCACGCAGGAGCAGTTATGCCTGGCAACAGGTATATCCCGGCCACGCATTAATGAAGTATTGAAAAAATTCGAAAAACACCGTGAAATAGTGATTGAACGCGGAAAAATATATATTCTCGACATCGTTGCCTTAGGTCACCGGCTCGATTATGCAAATACTATGTTTTACGACCCGAGAACGAAAAAAACACCTCTTATTCCCTATTCTCATATAACGAAGCCTGCAGATAACGCAAAAAAGCACATTAATAGATCAATACAACAACATTGATTTCGATGCTACCAATCGCAGCGCTGATCTACCAACTATTTTCAATTACTTATCGGAAAATATCTGGAGTAAAGGCAGCTTATTAACCACCATGAATTGGCTAATAGCACCGGATTTTTTTACGTGTTATTTGTTAGAGTTAATCCAGATGATTATAACCACTCCTGTTCGATGTTCAAAATCGACAAATCAGCCGCTTCTTCGCACAGCGCTCGAATCTTAGTGGTATTCGCAAGCAGCAAGCGTTTGTCATTTCCCACCAGACAAACCGCCAGCACGCAGCGCTGCCATTTATCCAGATAACCTACTTCGGCAACTGATGCGTTAAAACGACTGCGGATACGCTCTTTGAGTCCGCGTACTTGTTGGCGTTTATCTTTAAGAGATTGGGCATGGGGAACCAGCAATTCAATATACATAAGAGTTACAAAGCAAGTTTGTTCAATCATGGTATCCCCTTTAGCCAGCTTTTGCGGAAAGATATACCTCCCATCAACTATATTTAAATATAGCTCTTTTCCACAACTCTTTGCTCAGCTCGCAGGTTTCTCCCCACTTTTTAGCCAGAATTAAATCCACAAGATCTTTTGCTACATCCGGGATGGGTTGAGGTTGATGATGAATATCATCATCTAACATCTCTAACCACCTTGCGATGATCTCTTCATCTAAAGATTGCATTACATCTGCCAGTTGCAACTGCTTAAGTACTAGCGCGTTCGACTGCTGCTCCATTTGCCCACGAATTGGTTTCGTCAGTATTGGCTTACCCAAGTGTAAACATTCACTGATTAACTCAAATCCAGCATTACAAATTACCCCCCGGGTGTGGGTTAAATTTTCTTTAAAGCCCTGATAACTGGTCTTTTGCCACAAAACGTTTCCATGTTGTGCTTCAGTTAACTGCGGTGCGTAAAGCATAAAATGGTAATCACTAAAGCTATTTAATAATTCCGTTACCTGTAACTGATCTTCAAAAGGTAAATACACTGTAATAAAATTCTGCGTGGCTCCCGCGGCCAAATTAATGTCGATAATCGGTGGCAATACGTTTTCCTGATAAGGATGCCAGTGCAAACCGATACCATGCTGCACAGGTGCAAAGTTTCTTAACACCCATTTTGCCAGCCAGCCCTCTGCGGCGAGCGGTGTATTCGGTCCAAAAGCGTATTGATGACCTAATCCGATAACAGGCTTATTCCTTAATTTAGCCGCCCAGGCGGTGATTGGCTCAAAATCAGTAATGATTAAATCATAGTGGCTGAGATCCAGTGAAAAAACATCTTTAATAAAATGCCATATATTATTTTTCAGTGCCGTCTTTAGATAATCAATTTTACCGCCTTCACTGATAAAGGTGAGTCCTTCCCGAACCAAAAAATCAGCAAAAACGTCCATTTCGTAATATTGATTTTTTTCACGGCCGGAAAATAAATAAGTGACTCTGGCACCGCTTTCGGCAAAATATTTAGCCATGACTCTGCTGCGCGCCACATGTCCGTTTCCGGTGCCCTGAATGCCATAAAGTATGTTCATAACACCACCATTATATAAACTAAAATTGTACCGAACAGTGCGCCAGCAACAATATCCGTTGGGAAATGCACGCCCAATATGACTCTGGATATTGCCACCAGTCCAGCCCATATATAAAGGGGCAAAGCGATAACACCCAAGTGAAATGTAAAAAGTCCGGCTAATGTGAATGCCGCCATAGCATGGCCTGAGGGAAAACTAAATTGATCTGATGCCTGCACTATACTTCGGAAATATGGAACCACTTGTGGTGGGCGGCGTCTGCGTAGGGTATGTTTCAAACAGAAATAGAGTAGCCGCTCGAGTATAAAAGTTGTCATTGCCAACAGGAAAAAACACGCCTGAGCTTTGCTGCTTATCAGGTAATAAAGAGCAGGCAGCAATAATTGTATATAGCCATCACCACTCTTTGAGATGATCAGCACTATGCTGACAAAATTGTATGAAGAAATGCTTTTTCTACACCACAATAACAGCCTGAGATCGTATTGATAAAGATTATTATATATCGTCATAATTGCTTCAGATCGCCCTAATAAAAATTATTATGTATCGTCATAACAAACACATTAAAGCTTAATTATGACAATGCAGTGACAAACTTTCTGCTAATGGGCAAAACCAATAATCAAGAAAGTGACATCAAACGCTTCAAGTGAAAGCTTGCGAAAAACTAAGTCGGCTAGGTAACAGCTTGCCCACGTGGAGCGAGAGGCATGAGAAGTCGAGTCAGCAGTGAATTGTTTATGAATACTCTGTGTGGGGATAAGAAAGAAGGATGAATCTTACTGTTTAAAATCAATAATAACTGACGATTTTAAGATACTAGAAGCTGCATCTCGAAGTCCTTTGATTATAAATTCCAGAACGGGGCGGATATGGTGAATGGGTGAATAAATAGCTTACAATGGTTCGGGCAAATAAATCCTTTTATGCCCGATAATTTATTTGTTTAACAGGTACTTAATTCTGGTCTTGAGAATATCTTTGGCAATACGGTTTTTTCCGCCACGCGGCACAATAATATCAGCGTGTTGTTTGGAAGGCTCAATAAACTGTAAAAACATCGGCCGAACCGTTTTAGTGTATTGTGATAATACCGACTCCATGCTTCTGCCCCGCTCAGACATATCCCGCACTAAACGGCGCATAAAACAGATATCCAGCGGTGTGTCGATAAAAATACTTGCATCTATCTGCTCACGTAAGGCTGAATCTGTGAGTAATAAAATACCTTCCAAAATAATCACTTTTTTAGGTGTCATAGTCACAGATTGTTGTGTACGGGTATGCTCGGTATAACTGTAAACGGGGATATTAACAGCAGCATTATTTTTTAGCATCTGCAGATGAGAACACAATAATTCATGCTCAAAGGCTTTGGGATGGTCATAATTAGTTAACTGACGCACCTCTAACTCAAGATGACTCTGATCCCGGTAATAGGAGTCCTCGGAAATAATACCAATTTGATCAGTGCCTATCTCATCACAGAGCTCTTGATAAATAGTGTTTGCAATTAAACTTTTACCCGATGCAGAAGCACCCGCGATTGCAATAACAACACAATGTTTTGTATCCAACTTTTGAAAACCTCAGAAAATAAATAAAATAACAAATAAAACTGTTATTTTATAGCAGTCACGCAACAACACCAGCGAAGATTAAGTTATCTTGCAAATTACCTTTTATTAAACCCGTTGTAGCAATAAAGTTGCTCTAAAGTGTCTAAAATAAGTTGTGTTATAGCCCGACCACTTCTGGATGCACTTTCCTCCATCTTAAAGTGGTCGGGATAAATAGCATTAACTACAGATGCTGCTGTATTTTTTCCACCAGATAAGCCAGACCATCCTGGTCTTCCTGGGTAAAGCGGTTTGTAATCGGACTGTCGATATCTAATACTAAAGCCGGCGTTCCCTGAATACTGACAGGCAGTACAATCTCAGACTGGCTGTTGGCGTCACAGGCAATATGACCAGCAAACTGATGTACATCTGCTACTCTCTGTATTGTATTACTGGAAAAGGCTTTGCCGCACACACCACGATCTAAAGGGATACGGATACAGGCCGGTAGCCCCTGGAAAGGCCCCAACACTAACTGGTTATCCTTCAATAAATAAAATCCGACCCAATTAATATTGTCCAGATTCATGTTAAGCAATGCGCTGAGGTTAGCAAGGTTTGCGATTAAATCGCTTTCGCCTTCAATTAGTGCAACGGCTTGTTGAGTTAATAATTTATATTCTTGAAATGTCATTTTTTTTCGTTATCAGGTTAGGGTTAAACATATTTCAATCAAACCGGTAACTTCCACAAAAGATGTCAACCGGCTTGATAGAGGTTATACCAATTCCGTTAATTCGATGATCTATTTAGGCGCAGGAAAAATGGATGAAAGCAAGGCATTGATTGCAGTAACTAGTTGTTCTAATTACAAAATCAATAACAAAGACTAAAACGAAATGCTGGACAGCCATAAACTTCAACTCCCAAAAAAGAAAGAAATTACATTACAAAAGATCAGCAAAGTTAATAACTGGTGACTATAGTTGCTTGGTGGGTATGCTCTGTAAAGTTGAATTGGCCTTTAATAAAACAGCTATTCTTAAATGTCGGCTAAGTCAAATCATTAGCAATGGCTAATAGTTTTTTCAATATAAAAAAGGTTCAGAAAATTAATGCATTTTTCGTCGTAACTCGTTTTTACTGGCAATCCAGCGCTTACCAGTATGCTCGGCAAATAACGCTAATTCCTCTAAAGAACCCACAGCTCCTTGATAGTCTTTACCAAAATCACTTACAAGTGATAACCAACTTTCCCTGTCTAATCCAAGTGAATCAAGTAATTCCGGGTGCTGACCAGCAATAATTCCACGTTTATCCTCTCGTAAGATTCGACCACTCCAATCAACTAATTCAATATAATCAAGAAGTGAAAATGGGATCCCCTGTATACTCATTTGCTGATCATCCCCTACAAAATCCAATAAACGCTTTTTCTTAAAATAATATCCGGCACTATTTTCATTTTTAAATGCAACGCCATGAATGCGTTCATAAGCAGAGGTATATTCTGAGGTTTCAACACCACTTGTCATTTTTGCGCGGACAGGGTTAAGGTCAACATAGGCCATGCAGGTTAATAATGCATCTTCATCCAACAGTGCTTGAGATTTAAAACGCCCTTCCCAGAATCGTCCGGAGCATACGTCTTCTTTATTAGCGTTACGTGCAATAAACTCATTTAAACAACGCATAAACCAGGAGATATCCGCTAAACGGTCTCGCCATTTCTTAATAATTGCAAGTGCGGCAACGTTTTCTTCCTCGCAGGTAGTTTGTTGATGCTGCCAGCGTTCAATTAGTACGGGCAGCGAATATAATGACCCCCATTGCTGGCAAACTTGTTCATTAGTAAGCTGTTGGTTCTCCTGCTCATCAATGTGCAATACCAAGTGATAATGATTAGACATGATGGCATAAGCACAAATATTCATACTGAAAACAGAAGCAAGGTAATGCATTCTTTCAACTACCCACTGCCGACGGTGCTCAAATGATTGACCTGTATATTTATCTTCTCCACACAGGTAAGCACGACGAACACAGCGGGATATGCAATGGTAATAAGGGGTATCTGAAAGCGATATTTGGGATTGTCGAGACTGAGTCATAGCAAACTACCTCCAGGAATGTAACACCGCATAACTAAAAGGTATGTTGATTATAGATATTGGTCAAAGTTTATGGGTGTCCAATATTTGTATGTGGTCAAAGTTTATGGGTGTCCAATATTTGTATCCCAATATTTGTATCCAATATTTGTTTATTTGTTAAAAATTTTTTCTGTACCATTCTTTATCTCTGGAATAAAGTTAATCACAATCCACGAATATACTGGGCATTAGTAGAGTTGCCCAGTATCTGCGCGAGCTGAAATTTAGTATCCTTACTGCCGGCGAGCAGATTCTCAAAATGTTTAATCAAAACAGCTTTATCCAGTTCAGCTTGTAAACCGGCGCCGATATTGCTTAAATCAATAAAAAAACCATCGAATAGATCAGATAAATCTGTCACAGCATCAACATTTAAAAACGGCTGCTCATTATAAATACAGGGGTAACCACCCTTTTGTTTATCAACGGCAAAAGAGATTCCGTTGAGATTGGTAATGGTGGTCGCTTTTTCACACCTGATCATACAACTCTCGTCAATACTGACTTTATTACAACCCACGGTTTGCTGGAAGAAACAGGCTCTGCTGGTCATCATCACAATCGGATGATAAATGCTGTATAACAACTTAAAGTTTTCAGGACGCCTGATATTTTTAATCTGTTCACGGTTAATTTCATTAGAAATAAACGCACCGGCGCAATTAAGCCCTTTCTGCAGTGTTAACAGAGCATAAGAGTTGGTGGTATTTAAAAACGGTCCGGCTATCCAGTCAATATTCAGCTCAGCTGCCTGGTATGCTATACCGCTGTTATTGGTCACAATACAACGTGGTTTTACCTGTTGTAAAATCTTTACCGCCTGCAGATAATCTTTACCAATTAATACCGCAGGGAACCATGGTATCAGTCTGGGATTTTGTAAAAACAGTTCAATAAACTCAGCACAGTTCTTTTTAAAGCTTTCAGGCAATTTAAAATAAATATCCGCATCGGTAACATCACAAAGATGCAAATCTTTCTTATCACTGATTAAGACAGATAATCCGGGCAAATGTTGTTTTTTGGCATGCAGCTTAGGTACAGCCAGTGTGACAGGCGGGAGAGGTTCGCTTGAATCATTTAATAAAAAAGCCACTTTATTTTTAAGTATTGTGAGCTCTTTAAAAGGAAGGCTCAAGCCGCTATCGAGATCGTCAAAAATAAGAGGCAGCAGATCATACCCGCTGTTTTTAAAGCTTTTAAAACGCTTTTCAATAGCAGCCGGGTCGATAGCGAAATTATCAGCAGCTGTTAATAACACCTCTGAGTTAACAGTAAAACATCTCTCACCTTCTTTGACGGTCATGGTTAACGGCTCATCAGAACTGCCGGAAAAAGTCATTGTAAGCTGCGTTTTAGCTACACTCAAATGTTTTGTCCGGTCAGCAACCAGCGCTGTAATGGCATTTTTTTCCTGAGCAAGATTTTGCTGTACCTGCTCTATCTGCATGACCGAGATAGCGTTATGTTTTTCATTCGCATATTTAAAACTATTATCACGCGGATTATCAATAAACATCTGTTTAGTGAGTTGACCTGTTAAAAACGCGTTGCTGAAATCACGATTGAAGACTTTATAAAGGCTTGCATCATCGCCTGATATTTTACCGCTGGCGATAAATTGATCGATCTGCCTGCGCCAGGTATCAACGATAGTATAAACATAGGGAGCGCCTTTAATCCGGCCTTCAACTTTCAAAGAATCAACCCCTGCAGCAACTAATTCGGGTAAATCAAAATAGGCGGAATTATCTTTTAAATTGAGCGGGAATTTATTACCCGTTGCGGTGATCTGATATTCATCACGACAGGCCTGACTGCAGCGGCCGCGATTACCGGAATTACCTAAACTTACCGAGCTTGAATAACATAAACCGGAGAAGGAGATACATAAAGCGCCATGTACAAAGACTTCCGTAAGAATACCTTGCTGATGCCCCCTGTGTCAGACTAGTTGTCACCCTTTAGTTTTCACTTAATAATAAAAACAGGGAGCGGTAATTTAGGTTGGAATGACTCGATATTCACCAGAAAGAAAAGAAGCTGTTTTACGTAAAGTGTTACCACCTCAATCA
>NZ_JBFGZY010000104.1:0-14862 GCF_041586535.1 Psychromonas sp.
ACAGCTTTAGCTGGCCACAAAGTGGTGAAGAACAGGACGTTCTGAATCAAATCAATAACAAAGACTAAAACGTAGTTTTATGTCTAGCTAGCATTCATTTTAACAAGCATAAATGAATAGATAATTATCGGATTTGGTATAGAACAAAGAGCGGTTAGCTTAACCTGCTCTTTTTATAGATTGCGAAAAAGTATCATTTTTAAATCTTCTACTCTTCGTCTTCTACCAGCAATAATGGTGTTTTATAATCACAAGCGGCACAATGACCTTCATAGCCATAGCTTGCGGGCGTAAAAGCATATTTATTACATTTTGGACATTCATCTAACAATAACACGCCAATTACTCGTTCAACAAAATTACGCTCATCTTCTGAATCTGGTCTGTTATTCTCCATAAAATACCTCACAAATATGACATTGCATCACTAAATATATTAGCGAAACGGTAAAAGTCAAACCCAACAAGGTTTAACTCACCTTTTTTCTATAAATTGAAAGTCAGGAAAATACAGTTAATATACTTATTTTTAATATTTTTTCATTTATTATCAGACTGTTACAGTCGAGTAGTGAATTTAAAATAAGTACTTAAATTAAATGTAAAAGTTTGTCATTCAGGTGTAATATTAGAGAGATTCAGATCAGTTACTTATCTGTTCTGACATAAATCTGCAGGATAAAAATAAAGTAAATAAGGCCACTAAGACAACAGAATTTAATCCGCTGACTTAGTGGTGAAAAGACACAATGGTTTAGACTTGAATCTAAGGATTATTTTATAAAAGGCGTATTGGTTGTCACGTGTAAGTTTTGTGCACGGTGACGTAACAGATGATCCAGCAGTGTAATGGCCATTTGCGCTTCAGCAATTGGTACAGC
Source organism: Psychromonas sp. (assembly GCF_041586535.1). Lineage (GTDB taxonomy): Bacteria > Pseudomonadota > Gammaproteobacteria > Enterobacterales > Psychromonadaceae > Psychromonas. The sequence continues at coordinate 882 of NZ_JBFGZY010000104.1, forward strand.
ACGAATACCCACACAAGGATCATGACGCCCTTTGGTGATCATCTCTGTCGCTTCACCATCAGTGGTAATTGTACGACCGGGAATCGTTAAGCTTGATGTCGGTTTTAAGGCGATATGCGCGATAATATCCTGCCCTGTTGAAATCCCCCCTAATATGCCCCCGGCATGATTTGATAAAAAACCTTCAGGTGTCATTTCATCACGATGCTCAGTCCCCTTTTGATTAGCAACAGCAAAACCATCGCCAATTTCAACCCCTTTAACCGCATTAATACTCATTAATGAATGAGCTAGTTCAGCATCCAGACGATCAAAGACAGGCTCTCCCAATCCAACCGGCACACCGGAGGCGACCACAGTTACCTTGGCACCAACCGAGTTGCCCTCTTTGATCAAGGCTTTCATATAGTCTTCAAGCTGTGTAATTTTCGACACATCCGGAAAGAAAAAGGGATTTTTTTCTACTTCATTCCAATCAATAGAATCGGGTTTGATATTACCTAACTGACTCAGATAACCGCGGATAACAATACCAAACTGTTCATGCAAATATTTTTTAGCAATTGCACCGGCGGCAACACGCATTGCAGTTTCACGGGCAGAAGAGCGACCACCACCACGGTAATCACGATGTCCGTATTTTTGATGGTAGGTATAATCAGCATGGCCGGGGCGGAAAAGATCCTTGATAGCGGAATAATCCTTAGAGCGCTGATCGGTATTTTCAATCAACAGACCAATACTGCAGCCTGTTGTTTTACCTTCAAAAACGCCAGATAATATTTTAACCTGATCGCCCTCCTGACGCATGGTTGTATAACGCGATTGTCCCGGACGACGCCTGTCTAAATCATGCTGCAGATCTGCTTCACTAATTTCTAAATTTGGTGGAATACCATCCACAATACAGCCTAATGCCGCACCGTGACTTTCACCAAAGGTGGTTACTTTAAAGAGTTGACCAATACTGCTTCCCGCCATGATTACTTCCCATTACTAAATTGTACAAAACTGCAGACAATAACACCTTGCTGCAGCTGCTCTAAAACTTAACTTACAAATATTAAATGTTAATCTCATCAAGTTGTGCTTTGCTTAATACAAATACACCATGTCCACCCGCTTCAAACTCAATCCATGTAAAAGGAATTTTAGGATAAGCTTCCTGCAGATGCACCTGAGAGTTACCGACCTCTACAAATAACACTCCATTTTCATTCAATTTTTCAGCCGCTTGAGAAAGCATTTTACGTACTAAGTCTAAACCATCAACCCCGCAGGCCAACCCCAATTCGGGTTCGTGTTTATATTCATCAGGCAGATTTTCCATATCCTGCGCATCAACATAAGGAGGGTTGGAGACGATCAGATCATATTTTTCATTTTCGACTCCGGAGAAAAGATCCGACTGGATAGGAAAAACCTGCTGCTCAAGGCCATGCCCCTGGATATTAATTTCAGCGACATCTAGGGCCTCCTCAGAAATATCAACGGCATCAACTTCTGCTTCCGGAAAGGCGTAAGCACAAGCGATCGCGATACAGCCGCTTCCGGTACATAAATCTAAGATGCGTTTGGGAGTCTCTTTCACCCAGGGAGAAAAATGCGCAGCAATTAATTCAGCAAAAGGAGAACGCGGCACCAGAGTGCGCTCATCAACGTAAAATTCCAATCCTGCAAACCAGGCTTTATTAGTTAAGTAAGCAATCGGAATACGTTTTTCAATGCGGATAAGAATCAATTCCACCAGCATCTCACGCTCACGACGTGTTAAACGTGCATCAACAATAGCCGGTTTACTGTCCAGGGGTAAATTTAATGAAGGCAGAATAAGCTGGATAGCTTCATCCCAGGCATTGTCTGTACCATGCCCGTAAAAAAGCTCAGCACGATTAAATTCTGTGGTCGCCCAACGCAACAAATCCTGAATTGTTCGCAGTTCATTTACCGCTTCTTCACTAAAAATCATATCCAATTTATTCTCCGATTAAGGTAAACTCGTTGCACAGACAAAACAGCGTAGGAAAGACCATGAGCGATCCAAATAAAAACGATGATTTTTCACTGTTTAGTGCAGAGTTTTCAGGTATTAAAAAATTGAAACAGGATACCATAAAACTGCCCACTAAAAATATGAAGAAAAAGCAGATCATTAAACAAATACGTGAAGAGTCTTTTGAAACTAACCATTTTTCCGATGGTTTTGAACCCCATCTTGCTGAAGAAGGCCCTATACGCTATAGCCGTCAGGACGCAGACAAATATCTAATTAAACAATTAAGGCGTGGTGATTTTTCCCCGGAAATTATTTTAGATCTGCACGGTCTGACCCAGGACGAAGCTAAACGTGAATTGGGTGCGCTGGTTACCTGCTGTAAAAAAGAGGGGTTATACTGCTGCAGCGTGATGCACGGTGTAGGCAAACATATTTTAAAAAAACAGGTGCCCTTGTGGTTGGCCCAGCACCCGGATATCTTAGCCTTCCATCAGGCTCCTCTTGAATTTGGCGGCCATGGTGCATTGCTGGTGTTGGTTGAATTGCAAGACTGGCAGATGAAACGTGAGTATGAGAAATAACCACTCGGTTAAATAAAAAAGCAGCATCGGGCACATTAATCTGTTTCTGCTCACACTCCCTTATGCGCTAAAAAATCAGCTGTTTTCAATTCTAAAACCGATTTTAATGGTCACCTGAAAGTGGCCTACTCTGCCATCAACAATATGCCCACGTGTTTCTACCACTTCAAACCAGTCCATGTTTTTAACCGTCTTATGACACTCTGCAAGGGCATTACTGATGGCATCTTCGATACTGCTTTTCGATGAACCGACAATCTCCAGTTTTTTATAGGTGTGGTGTTTAGACATATCAAGCTCCTGCATTTACAAAGAAAAACCGATTGTCAAAACTATAGTTGAAGAATAAAAAATTTGCCCAAATTTAAAGCAAGTGGATCTTTCAACTATGAGTTTTAAACTAAATGGCATTTCAGACCTAAAGCTCGACATTTCACCGGATAATTCTGTATACTCCGCGACCTATTTATACTCTGGCTCGCCTTGTTCAGTTTTTTATTAGCCGAATAATTAACCTGCCCGTAAACACCAGGAAATACTTCTTTGATATCTACCGCAAACATCACTATGCAGTTTGGCGCTGAGCCATTGTTCGAAAACATTTCAGCTAAATTTGGCAATGGCAACCGCTACGGTTTAATTGGCGCAAATGGCTGCGGCAAGTCCACTTTTATGAAAATCCTCAGTGGTGCACAGGCGCCAAGTTCAGGTAATGTCTCTCTCTCCCCGGGGCTAAAGGTAGGCACCTTAAGCCAGAACCAGTTTGCCTTTGAACAATATACTGTTGTTGATGTGGTGATCATGGGAGATGCGCAATTATGGAAAGTAAAACAGGAACGGGATCGGATCTACGCAAAAGCGGAAATGAGCGAAGCTGATGGTATGGCGGTGGGTGAACTGGAAAGCGAATTTGCCGAAATGGACGGTTATAGTGCAGAAAGTCGTGCCGGTGATATTCTTTTAGCTGCGGGTATTGCCGAAGAGCTGCATTTCGGCTTGATGCAGAACGTTGCGCCGGGCTGGAAATTACGGGTACTGCTCGCACAAGCTCTGTTTGCCAATCCGGATCTTTTACTGCTTGATGAACCGACCAATAACCTCGATATCCATACTATTAACTGGTTATCTGAGGAGCTTAACCAGCGTAAATGCACCATGATCATCATTTCTCACGACCGCCATTTTCTAAACTCTGTATGTACACATATGGCGGATATTGATTACGGTGAATTACGTATTTACCCCGGCAATTATGACTATTTTCTAGCCTCATCAGCTTTGATCCGTGAACAGTTATTGTCCGAAAACGCTAAAAAAAGTGCAGAAATTAATGAATTACAAGACTTTGTCAATCGTTTTGGTGCCAATGCCTCTAAAGCGAAACAGGCCAGCTCACGCGCTAAAAAAATGGATAAAATTAAACTTGATGAAGTGAAATCATCAAGCCGTATGAGCCCTTCTTTAAGTTTTCCTGAGGGTAAAAAAATGCACCGTCAGGCACTGGTATTGGAAAATATTGGTCACGGTTTTGATGGTGAGATGCTCTTCCAGGGCGGTGAACTGATATTAGAAGCCGGTGCAAAATTAGCTATTATCGGTGAAAATGGCGTAGGAAAATCTACTCTTCTGCGCTGCTTAGTCAATCAACTGGACAATAAAGAAGGTGTTATCAAATGGTCTGAAAACGCATCAGTCGGTTATTGCCCTCAAGACAGCAGTGCCGATTTTGATAACGACCTGAATCTGTTTGACTGGATCTCCCAGTGGCGCACTGCTAAACACGATGATCTTATGGTACGGGGTATGTTAGGTCGTTTATTATTTACCGCAGACGATGCTAACAAAAAAGCCAGAAACTGCTCCGGTGGCGAAAAAAATCGCCTCTTATTTGGTAAATTAATGATGCAGGATATTAATGTATTGGTAATGGATGAACCCACTAACCATATGGATATCGAAGCGATTGATGCATTAAACAATGCCTTAAAAGTATATCAGGGCACCTTGATTTTTGTCAGCCATGACCGCGAATTTGTGTCATCATTAGCGACGCGGATTATCGATATTAAAGATAAAAAGTTAGTTAACTTCCAGGGTACTTATGATGAGTACCTTGCTAACCAATTCCGTATGTAAAACGTCCCGCTAATAAAGCAAGCCTTGCCGGCCATAATTAATGATGGCAAGGCTGGCGCCAGAAAACACCGGATAATTATTCATTGGGTACTTATGAGCTAACTTTCTGCTCTTAACTGCTTTTACGTTCTGCCAGCAACGTTTCAAGGCAGTGTTCTTTGATCCCGTAAAAAGCTTTAATCTCAGCAATCTGATCCAGTATGTCACGGTTTTCTTTAGCGTTGCTACTGCTCTTTTTAACCGCCAGAATCATTTTGTTTTTATTGGTATGCTCAAGGCTGATAAATTCAAATACCTTAGTGGTATAGCCATTGGCTTCTAAAAACAGCGCACGTAAGGAATCTGTCACCATTTCCGCCTGCTGTCCCATATGAACGCCATACTGCAGCATAGGTTTGAACAGTTCCGGACTATGCATTTGCGGACGGATCTGTTTATGACAACATGGCGAACACATAATAATTGCCGCATTGGCACGAATTCCATAATGTATCGCATAATCCGTCGCCACATCACAAGCATGCAGTGCAATCATTACATCTGTCTGTTTTGGTGCATGAGTTTTTACATCACCGCAGACAAATGATAAGCCCTGATGATCCAAAGTCGCAGCTGTCTCGTTACATAAATCGGCTAATCCCTGACGTAATTCAACTCCCGTGACTTGGGCGTTATTGTCCAGGCTATGGCGTAAATAATCATGAATTGCAAAGGTTAAATAGCCCTTTCCCGAGCCAAAATCGACCACATTAACCGGCTGATCTTTTACAATGGGTGAAACAGCCAATGCCTGACTGAAAACTTCTATAAATTTATTAATTTGCTTCCATTTTCGTGACATAGCCGGAATAAGATTATGCTGTTTATCCGTTACCCCCAACTGAGTTAAAAATGGACGATTAATATCTACAAAACGTTTTTTTTCACGGTTGTGCTGCAGTGCAGCAGCACTGCTTTCCTGCGCTTTATGACGGGTTATTTTTATTTTGCCTTTTTTGCTGATTTCCAACTGCGTTTCCGCGCTGTCAGCGCTTAAGTAGGCACTTTTAAAATCATCGCCGAGCAGTGACTTTATGACTCCTACCCCTTCCTTATAAGAGTAGTTTTTAGTGATATCATTAGTTTGGTGACGGTAAACAAAGGACAGGAAGGCCTCATTCTGCAGGCTGACAGGACGAATCATAATGCGTTGTAAACTTTTTTCTGCTCCCCGGTATTTGCTTAACAATAGTTTTTTCAGACTATTATTTTCAAGGCTTTCAGCCACCAGCTGGTAAAAATCATCAAGAGAGTTGAGTGCAGAATAAGGCATAAATTTTTCCGAAAAAGTACAAAATAATAAACAGGGGAAGCATTCTAGCAGTTATCTGCTGCTAATAATTAATTTCTTGTGGTTCAGATTAACTATTTTTCCGGGTTATGCTGCAGTTGGCAGATAAGCTAAAAGGTGATGGCGCCGGCATCATTGTTGGATATTAAAAAGTTCAAAACAACACTTAGCAAACATAATTTAACCCATTGTATTTATTAAAATACAATATAATTGAGAGGGTGGTTGCAATATTATTTATCAAGGAGGTGCACAATAACAGGAGAGTCGGCATATACTTGTTATTAACTGTAAATACTACGAAGAAGCCCCTGAAGGAGTAAAACAATGAGCATTCAAGAAAGCACAACGGTTCAGTTAACTGCAAAAATAAGCGAGGTTTCTGAACTGCTGGAAGATATGATCGTTGAATTAGAGCTTCGGGGTTGTCAGTCACATCATGAGCTGATAAAACGCGCCATCGCCATGCAAAAGCAGCTAAAAAATTTCCCGCAAAACTAACCGGCAAAATAATAAAGGGTTGCGTTTAAGCAAATTTTATTGCGCTCTGCTGCCCGTTTAGTTTATCTGTTATTTACGATAAACAGGTCAAGGGTTTTCATAGCCTTTGACCTTTTCTCTTTTTCAGCCGGAAATAATTTCTCCACTCTTTTTAATACTCCCAGATCCACTTCCCTTTTTGCTCGCGTAGCCCACTTTATCTTCAGACACTGAAAGTTTATCGCAAAACTTTTGCCATAAACTTGTCCATTCAGCTTTCGTTCAGCCAGGAACAGTTACATTAGCGCCATCAAGGAAAAACCTGTAATCGGTAAATTATACTGGAGAGCAAAATGAATATTTTTTCAACATTAAAAAACAATCCAAAAACCTTAGTTATCGCAGGTTCATTGCTGTTCGGTTTGGCATTAACACCAATCGCAGCTAATGCGGGACAGCATCATCATAAGCATGATAAACATGGCGACCGCCATTATTATGTGGTAGAGGATCATGGTCATCACCGTAAACATAGGCATCACAAACATAAGCATAAACATAAAAAACACTATCATGAGGCACCACGTCAAGTGGTAATCCATAATGAGCATCATTATTATCCGGAGCCGGTTCGTTCACAGCCAAGTCGCCTGCAGATAGGCGTGCATACCGGTCAATTTGATATTGTTTTCCGTGATTAGACTGATTGAATTATCCACTTATGCGGGGCGGGTTTATACCTGAACAACCGTGACTGCCCTGTGATACCAGAGTTAAACTCTGGTACCTTAATATTTTATCTGCGATGGACAATAAACGGTCGAGTGATGACCAGCCCTTTTGCTCTTATCAGTTATTTTTCTTAGACGCTTGCTGCTTTGCCTGATTGAAGTCCATTTCTGTTTGTATCACCCACTTTAATTTAAGCAAAATTCTTTAGCATAACCCCGGTCATTCAGCTTCCATTCAGCTAGTAACAGTTACATTAGCGCCATCAGGGAAAAGCCTGCAATAGGTAAAACATACTGGAGAACAAAATGAATATTTTTTCAACATTAAAAAGCAAACAAAAAACAATAATTATCGCAGGTTCATTGCTGTTCGGTTTGGCATTACCCATCGCCGCTAATGCGCAGCCACACGGAAAAGGAGATCCTAAGTACAATAACGGGCACCATATTAAGCATAATAAACAGGGTCATAACAGCCGTAGTTATTATGTGGTGGAAGAGCCGGCTAAACATCATCCAGCTGCAAAACAGCATCGCCAGGCACCGGATTATGTAGTGGTTAAAAATACACCTCATCATCCTGAGCCAGCAGGAGTTAAGATAGGCGTACATACGGATCTATTTGATATTGTTATCCGTGATTAAGCAAAGCCAATATTTCACTTTTTTGGGATGCGGACGTTAGTCCGCATCTTGTTCTTTTTTCTTTTGCGGACTAAAGTCCGCGCCCCTGAAGATTCAAGTAAAATAATAAGTTATCTACGGATTTGCTACAGCTGTATTTGAAATGGAAGCGTTAAAAACTCAGTCGAAGGATACTGATAATAATAAGCGTAAAATCTAACAAACTCAATCAGGCTGGCTCTCTCCTGTTTGTGGTATCTTTCCCCTGTCAACTCCTTTAAGAAACTTGAACAGATCACTGTCGGTAGATAACAGAAGTGTTGTATTGTCGGAAATAATAGTCCGGTACGACTGCATCGTGCGGGTAAACTCATACAAACTTACAGCCTGAGGGCTCTGGTTATATGCCTGCGCATAAATTTCAGTGGCTTTAGCATCAGCAAGACCTTTGATCTCTTCCACCTCCCGGTAGGCTTCTGACTGGATTTTGTTTAAATCCCGCAGGCGGTTACCTCTTATTCTCGCTGCCTCACCATTACCTTCTGAAAGAAAACGCTCGGCGATCTGCCGCCGCTCACTGATCATACGGTCATAAATTTTGGGACGTACACTGGCGTTATAATTAATGCGTTTAAAGCGGATATCAAGAAGCTCAATGCCAAATACCTGGACTTTATCTGCTGCGGCGGTAAAAATTTCCTGTTCAACCAGCATACGGCCCTTCTGAATCGGTACCAGCGCGCCCATTTTCAAAGCGCGTTCAGCATCGGTAAGCAGATCATCCCGCTGCGGATCCCGGTCTTTAGTGGTGCGGATAATCTCGATTAATTCGTGTTTAGCGACAGCATTACGGGTCTCACTGCCGAGAATATCATCTAAGCGCGACTGGGCACTGCGCTCATCACGCAGGCGCAAAAAGTACTGCAGCGGATCCGTGATACGCCAGCGGGCAAAAAGATCTACAGAAATATAAAGTTTATCTTTAGTCGGCATATCCGAAGGATCACCGTCCCACTCCAGCACCCTTTTATCTATGCTATTGACCTCCTGTATAAAGGGCAGCTTTAATTTCAGCCCGGCTTCGGTAACGGGTTCACCGACCGGTTTACCAAACTGGGTAATAATCACCTGCTCAACCTCCCCCACCGTATAAAGCGCTGAGTGCAATGTAGCGGTCAACAGCAGCAGAAAAAATACAATTCCCCCCGATATTATTTGTTTCATGGCTTATCTCCCTGAGACGCATTAAGATCTAACCATGGCAGAATATTCGGTGATTGCGGATCAATAATTATTTTGGAACGTATCCCGGGCAACACCTCCTGCATTGTCTCAATATAAATACGCCTTTCGGTGACTGCAGGTGCTTTTACATATTCTGCTAACAAGGCATTAAATCGGGCAACGTCCCCTTGCGCTTCATTGACACGTTTTAGCCGGTAACCGTCCGCTTCACGAATGCGCTGATCTTTTTCACCTAAGGCTAAGGGAATGACTTTGTTGTAATCGCGGCGCGCTTCATTAATCAGCTTTTCTTTTTCCTGCTGTGCCTGATTAACTTCGTTAAATGATGCCTGTACCGGCTTGGGTGGATTAATATTCTTTAGCTGCACCTGATCAATACTAATGCCCATTGCATATTTACTTGAAAGGGCCTGCATTTTGGTAAGCGCTTCATATTCAATTTCCTGACGACCGATGGTGATCACTTCATCAACAGTACGATCTCCCACCACTTCACGCATCACCGACTCGGAAACAGAGCGCAGGGTTTCGCTGGGCTGGCGTACCTCAAATAAAAATTTAACCGGATCGGCGATACGGTACTGCACCACCCATTCCACCAGTGCGGCATTCAAATCGCCCGTCACCATTTGTGTTTCCCGCTCGCGATCAGCAGCGGCGGGACTTTGATAGGGATCATTCGCACCGGGTGTAATAAAACCAAACTCCTGCTTTAATTGCCGTTTAACCGGTACTATGGTTGACTGATCAATACCGAGGGGCATTTTAAAATGCAGACCGGGGGGGACTTCTTTGAGGTATTTGCCAAATCGCTGCACCACCGCAACCGAGTCACTCGGTATGGTATAAACAGCAGACCAGAGGCTTATGCCAAGCAAAAATAAAGATAAGAAAAGAAATAAAAACCTGCCGCCGGGATATCCGCCCGGGAGTTTATTTTTATAGCGTGAAAATCCACCCTTCAATAAATTATATTGCAGAGTCCGATAATCCCGATCCCAGGGAGAGCCTGGATCGCCAGGATCATTTCCGGTAGGCATAACAGATCCCTAATGAGTGCTAATAAAAGATACATTACATTTACTATGGAAGCTAAACAAAGATTGTCAAGGATAGCCGGGTAAATAACTGTTGCCTTGAGCATATTTCACCTCTCAATATATTGATATTAAATGCCGACAATCTCTCTGCTGCTTGTTTAAATCAAAAATAATACTAAGTTAATTAATACGTGGTCGTCTCGGTTATATCTTTGACCGCCACTTTACATTTTATCAATAGGAAAGTGTTTGTTGTGAGTTACGAAATAACCACAATCTTAATGACCGCCTTAGCCTTACTGTTCACCGCGACTATCGCCCTGCCGCTGGCCAGGTTAACCCGTCTCCCTTACCCCATTCTCCTGATACTGGCAGGTCTTGTACTGCATTTAGCTCAGGATTATCTCCATCTTCCTCTAGCGGCTTTAACGACGAAAGAGAGTACGCACGACATTATATTACTGGTACTGCTGCCTACCCTTGTGTTTGAAACAGCCTACAATCTGGATATCAGAAAATTGATCGCAAATCGCCTGGCTATTTTTGTGCTGACCTTACCTGGTGTACTTATTTCCACTTTAGTGGTTGCCGCATTTGTCAGCATACTTACTCCACTTAATTGGCCCTTGGCCTTATTGCTAGGTTCCATTTTAAGCGCAACAGATCCAAGCGCGGTTATTAGCGCCTTCCGCCGCCTCGGAGCCCCCAAAGATCTGATCATGCTGATTGAAGGGGAAAGTCTGTTTAACGATGCCAGCGCAATAACACTCACCAAAGTGCTAGTGATCAGTTTTACCCTCAGCGAGGGTTTTGCACAAACGTTATGGAGCGGCTGTTACCTATTTTTATCAACCCTGGCAGGTGGTTTTTTATGTGGTTGGTTACTGGCCCAGTTATTTTTTATCTTACTGAAAAATACCCCGGACGAGCCTCTTTTAGATATAAGTCTTACTGTACTGCTGGCCTTTTGCAGTTATTTATTTGCTGAACAGGTACTTCATGCCAGTGGCATCATCGCGACAACCACAGCAGGCATTACCATAGCAGCCAGAACTCCGCTGCCTATTTCCCGGAAATCTCAGCAATATCTTAATTACTTCTGGTCTTATCTCTCTTATATTGCCACTGCCTATATATTCCTGATTGTCGGACTCTGGATAGACTTTTCCTTGATCCGGGAAAATGCAACGACTTCGTTGATTGTGCTTGCCGCTCTTTGGTCATCACGCGCTCTGATTGCCTATGCTCTGCTGCCGCAAATAGGGCATCTGCAGCGTCAGGGCAAAACAACCCCTATGGCATTTCGCCACCTGGTCTTTGTAGGCGGTATGCGCGGCGCCGTCACCATGGCACTGGCTATAGGTCTGGTTAAACTGACCGGAGATGAAACCTTACTCTCTATTGCTATCAGCGTGGTATTTTTTACTACCCTGCTGCAGGGGCTGCTGATCCATCCTCTGGCCGCTTATTTAGATCTGCAGGAGCGCGATATTAGTGACAGTATAACCAGCGCCGAGTTGACGCTTTCAACACTTAAACAGAGTAAAAAAGCCTTACAACCTCTGCTCAACTCTACATTTTATCAGACGGGCTCACCACAAGAGCTCAGCACCAAGCTGCAGCCCCTCATTGATCTGCAGGAAAAACAGCTGCAGCACTGGTTTAGTACAGAAGTCGGCCCGGTCGGTTTATGGCAACGCTTGATGCTACGTTGTGCCAGTATGGAGATCGGTTATTTGTATCGCCTATTTGATCAGGGCCTGATTAGTACCGTGGTTTTTGAAGAGCTGAAAAATTCACTCGATGAGCAGATGGAGGCGATCCGTCATCAATATCAAAGGCCAGCATTTTCAATAGTGCCCAAACCTCTCTCTAAGCTGCTGCATCAGGTTAAACCTCAGTTGTCAAACTGCTCAGGGAAATTGATTGAGCAGCAATATGAAATGGCCTGGGCAAGGCTAATCAGTTCCAATAAGGTACTCGAAGAACTGCAGAAATGGAGTGAGGAGGAAAACTTACCTGCAACCGTGGTGGCAAGTGTTGCCAAAATATGGCAGGGCTGGACAAATAGCTGCGAAATAAAAATTGCAGAGATAGAGCAGCAGCAACCAGTTATTTCAGCAAAGGTACAACGGAGATTGCTGATCAACTATTTGCGAACCATACAAGCGCAGCATATACAAAAATATGTCCAGCAGTGCCTTATCTCTGAACCGGATGCAGAGCGCATCAAAGAGATATTAAGAACAATGGATATCTAATACCATCATGCATAACAGTTGCTTAACCTTACTGATTAAAATAAATGATCAGACCTTTATTGAGGGTATTACCACTTTTCATTTAACAATCGCTTAATCTGCAAAATGATTTACGCTTATTAAAGCGGTTAACTCTGGAGTTTATTATGGCCACTTTAATATTCGGTTTGATTTTATTTTTAGGGATTCATTCCATATCCATAGTTGCTCAACCACTACGAGATCGCTGCGCGGCTAAAAGTGAAATTGGCTGGAAAGCCTTTTATGGATTGGTTTCATTCGCAGGCCTATATCTGATTGTAACTGGTTATGCTCAGGCCAGATTAACCCCCACACTTATTTATGCCACACCTTATGGATTACGCCACCTCAGCAGCCTACTAATGCTGCCGTTTTTTATTCTGTTTCTCGCGCCTTACTTTAAGGGGAAAATAAGCGATTATAGCAAACACCCGCAATTAATTGCCGTGATCCTCTGGACTGTCAGCCACTTACTGGTAAACGGCAGTCTTGCCGATCTGTTACTTTTTGGCTGTTTTTTTATCTGGGCAGTAGCGGATTTAATCTCCATGAGACACAGAGTTGCCCGCCCGTTGCCGGGATTAAAAAAATCCCCGGTCAATGATCTGATTATTGTTGTGGCGGGTTTGGGGATATATGCTCTTTTTGTTGTTACTTTACATAAGATGTTAATCGGCATAGCAATCTTTAACTGAGTGTTACAAAACTGCAGATACAGAAGCTAGTCCGGACGAAGGACTCGCCTTTTATGCTATTTTAGGTTTTCTTTTGCATATGAAAATTAATCAATTGTTGTCCGCGTACTTCGACCAACTGTTGTTTTACTACACTGAACCCGAAGGACTCAAAGAAAGGTTTTGCGTTAATACTCACCTGCGAAAAAAACAGTTTAATTTTTTTCTTCGCACCGACCTTTAAAAGGTGTTCCATTAGCGCCCGACCCACGCCCTGCCTTTGATATTCGTGATGACAAAAGAAATGATCTATCAGTCCATCGTTTTGTAAATCCGCATATCCGATAATAGTACCGTCAATTTCGGCGATAAAAGGCTCAATATCCATCATGCGTTTGTTCCAGATAAAAAGATCCATTGAATCGGGTGCCCAGGCTTCTACTTGTAACCGGTTATAATCACGACAGTTAATATTTCTGATGGTATTGAAAAAAAGTAACCATGTTGCTTTGGCATCTTGTTCAACATAGTTTCTGATAATAAGCATAATAAAAACATACCTCTGTAAAATGACAAAACTTATACCAATTCCGTTAATTAGATGATCTATTTAGGCGTAGGAAAAATGGATGAAAGCAAGGCATTGATTGCAGTAACTAGTTGTTCTAATTACAAAATCAATAACAAAGACTAAAACGTAGTTTTATGTCTAGCTAGCATTAATTTTAACAAGCATAAATGAATAGATAATTATCGGATTTGGTATTATATACCCAAGCGACTTGAAGATGCAGATGCAAGTCGCTTGGGTATATATCCATGATACTTCAAGATGCAAAGTCAGCAAGGTCAATTGTGCCGA
>NZ_JBFGZY010000105.1:0-14839 GCF_041586535.1 Psychromonas sp.
AGTGATCAAATTTCAGTGAGGATAAATTTTCAAGAACAAGGCGCTTGATTGAGCAATAGCAGGCTATTGGGATTGAAAGCAACGCTGTACTTGGACATTTAGACCATCTTAAAATGATCACTTATTTAGTATGATTGGTATAACATCATTTTTTTACAAAGTGTTGTTATGTATTATCCTCCTGTAAAACTCAACAAGGCCGCAATGCAGCAATCTTTGCAGTTGCAATATTAAGATTATTTAAACCGCACTTACCGTTACTTTATTCCAGTCAGACTGCGCCGGGATGATGTTAATGGTATCCCAGTGCTTAACAATTTTGTTGTTTCTACATGGAGCAGGTATGACAGATACAAAAAAGGCTACCACCAGGCAGCCTTTAATTAAATCATGCTTTAATTTTCATTTATAGCGTGTTAAGCCATCGCTTTGCTTAAAAAGTCCAGACTATCGGGGAGTTCCAAACCATTATGGCGGGATAAATTAAACCACATATAGGCTTTTTTATTATCCGGGTAAACACCCACGCCGGTGGCATAGGCTATTCCGAGATTAAATTGGGCTTGCGCATGACCTTGCTCAGCAGCTTTTCTGTACCAGGTTACAGCTTGTTTATCATCTTGAAAAACACCTGCGCCGGTGGCATAGGCGATTCCGAGATTAAATTGAGCTTGCGCATGGCCTTTCTCAGCAGCTTTTCTGTACCAGGTGAATGCTTGTTTATCATCTTTCTGGACGCCTTCGCCATTGCTGTACAAAACACCCAGAGCATATTGAGCAGCTGCATCTCCTTGTTGTGCTGCTTTTAAATTACTTTGAAAATCAGAAGCATTGATAGAAAGAGCGGTAAAAATCAATAACATGAAACCAACTAATTTACGCATAATATTTCCTTAAAAAAGTCATCAAGACAACAACACAATACCATAATAAGATGAAAAGGGAATGCTGAAAAAATAATCAACAGTTAAAATATTTAATGTGGCGTTAATCGCTGTTAATCTAAATAAGCGGATAAAAAGCTGCTGATTAATGCCTGGCATTAACTTTCTCTGAGCCAAATGGATACAGCCTGAGTTAAAATTGCAAATTCCGATTACGGTCATTTATAATTATTGATGATTATTTAACAAACAGTGTTGACTTTATGCTTCGGGCTCTATAAAGTTCAGCTCAGCAAGAAAGAAAGCCTATTGTTTACATACTCCACTTCGTTGTTTTATTAATAATACCTCGCTCTGTAGTTTTTAAGTTCCAGTCTGTTTTTTACGCTATTCAAGCCTTTCGAGGCAATCTTATATTTTAAAATTACAGGATATTATTATGTCTAAAGTTCAAGGTACGGTTAAGTGGTTCAACGAAGCTAAAGGTTTTGGTTTTATCGAGCAAGCATCTGGTCCAGATGTATTCGCTCACTTCAGTGCTATTGCAAGCGAAGGTTTCAAAACTTTAGCTGAAGGCCAAAAAGTAGAATTCACTGTAAGCCAAGGTCAAAAAGGCCCGCAAGCAGAAAATATCGTAGCTCTATAATTTGCTTCGATATTTTAGCGCCTGAATGCGCTAAAAAACATAAAAAAAATGGTAAACCTTTACGGGTTTGCCATTTTTTTTGTCTTTTAAAAAGTGAGGATTCAGTCCCGCTATCCAACACTTATAGATGTCTTCAGAAATCTCTGCTTAAATTACTTATTTTATAATAACGGCAAAAAAGGTTATATTCCCTGTAAACCCTTATCAAATAATGAGCCTTGTATGGAACTTATTTTTTCACTATTGCAGCAGTTAAGTGTGTATTTAGTGATTGCCTATTTATTAAGCAAAACGCCTTTGTTTATGCCACTAACGACCGTATCCGGTCATTTTCCGCAGCGTATAGCGTGTTATGTGCTGTTTAGTTTATTTTGTATTTTAGGGACTTATTTTGGTCTGACGATTGAAAATGCAATTGCCAATACGCGCGCCATCGGTGCGGTATTAGGCGGATTATTGGGAGGCCCGTTGGTTGGTTTTGCCGTTGGTTTGACCGGGGGATTACATCGTTACAGTATGGGCGGCTTTACCGATTTGGCCTGTGCTATTTCAACCACAGCGGAAGGTTTGTTTGGCGGCTTAATTCATCTTTATTACGTTCGCCGTGGTATGGTTGATAAAATATTTAATCCAAAAGTTGCTTTTTTTGTTTTAGTGGCGGCTGAAATTATGCAGATGAGTATTATCCTGCTGGTGGCCAAGCCATTTGATCAGGCATGGCATTTGGTGCAGGCCATTGCGCCGCCAATGATAATTGCCAATGCATTTGGCGCCGCGCTGTTTATCAGTATTATTCAGGATAGAAAAGCCATTTATGAAGAGTATTCAGCGGCTTTTTCCAGTAAGGCCTTGAAGATTGCACAGCGATCAGTCGGTATTTTAAGTGAAGGTTTTAATCCGGAAACCACCAAAAAAATCGCCCAGATTATTTATGAAGAAACCGGCGTAGGCGCAGTATCGATTACCGATTGCGATAAAATACTCGCTTTTATCGGCTTGGGGGCGGATCATCACCGCCCCGGCACGATAATCTCATCTGAATATACGCGTCGCGCGATTACAAACAAAGAGCTGTTTTACGCGGACGGTTATGAAATCAAATATCAATGTTCATTACATGATAAATGCAAATTAGGTGCGGTGCTGGTCATTCCTTTACTTGGCGGAGACGGGCAGGTGCTGGGAACAATCAAACTCTATGAAGGAAAGCAGAAACTGTTTTCTTCACTGAATCGCAGCCTCGGTGAAGGATTGGCAAAATTGTTATCAAATCAGATCTTAACCGGGCGCTATATCGAGCAGAAAACCCTATTAACCCAAGCTGAATTACGTTTACTGCAGGCCCAAGTTAATCCGCATTTTTTATTCAATGCATTAAATACCATCAGTGCAGTGATCCGTAAAGATCCCAATAAAGCACGGGATCTGATTCAGCATCTATCGTTATTTTTCCGGCGTAATTTAAAAAATAATATTGAAAGAGTGACGATCAAAGAGGAGCTTGCGCATATCACCTCCTATCTTGAAGTGGAACTTGCGCGTTTTTCGGATCGTTTAGAAGTTGATTTTTCTGTTAATCAGTCGGTTTTAAATATTTATGTGCCGACGTTTACCCTGCAGCCTTTAGTTGAAAATGCGATCAAGCATGGTACATCAACATTATTAGAAAATGGCAAAATATCCATTACCGGAGCATTATTCAGTCACAATAATTTCCCGCATATAAAACTGCAGGTGATCGATAACGCAGGTACCTATGTGGAAGGCATTAACCATTCCGGTTTAGGTTTGCAGATTGTCAATAAACGTCTGCAAAACACCTTCGGAGAAGAGTTTGGATTGCAGATGCATTGTAAAAAAGGCGAATCAACTACCGCCGAGATTATCTTCCCCTTAGTCAATAATAATATCAATGAGAGTGCTAATGTTTAAAGCGATTGTGATAGATGATGAAGTATATGCCCGTGAAGAGCTGATTCAATTATTAAATGAAACCGGTGAAGTTGAGATTGTCGCCAGTTGTCAGAATGCCATCGAGGGGCTTAAACAGATCCATGCGCTTAAACCTGATGTGATTTTTTTAGATATTCAAATGCCGCAGATAACCGGTTTAGAGCTGCTCAGTATGCTTGATCCGGAAAAGATGCCGCAGGTTGTTTTTGTGACTGCTTATGATGAATATGCACTGAAAGCCTTTGAAGATAATGCCATTGATTATTTATTAAAACCTGTTGCGCCATCGCGCCTGGAAAAAACCCTGAAACGTCTGCATTCCTCAGTTATCACCCGGGATTTCACTTCAGTCACCAGTGCGCAGTTGGAATTAGTACCCTGTGCAGGCTATAACCGGGTTTTATTAATTAAACCGCAGGACATTGAAATGGCTTATTCAGATCAGTGCGGTGTGCACGTGGTGAGCAATGAATCACTTAAGGGCGGTAATAAAATGAGCTGTTCATTGAGTTTAAAAGTGCTGGAAGAAAAAACCCCTCTGATACGCTGTCACCGCCAGTATCTGATTAATCCGACCACTATCCGTGAAATAAAATTACTGGAAAATTCCCTCGCAGAAATAATCACCTGTAATGGCGCAGTCGCGCCCGTCAGTCGCCGTTATTTAAAAGCCTTAAAGGACCGTTTTGCCCTTTCTTAAGGTATGTTTAGCGAATTGTTATTATCTGGCAAAACCACTAAATTTTATTTACGACCGTTTAAATTTTTATATGACCACTGAGCTTTTTTGTTAATGAATCAATTTTCGATAGGTGTAGTGTGTGATGGTATAACAGTTTGTTTTGAGTAGTGCCGCATCCGCAAAGATGTTTGCTTATGATGCAAAATTGTTATCGCAGTTATCAGACTTCGCTAATAATTTTGCATCATAACATTGAATATCAACACTGCTATTTGACATCTGTTATCCATTATTAACTAACTTGAATAATAGAGAGAATAATATGCTTTGGTTCCTAACTTGTGTTGCCGCACTGCTCGGTGGATATTATATCTACGGGTCAATTGTTGAAAAAGTATTTGGTTTAAAAAAACATCGTACAACGCCTGCCTTTAGCAAACAGGACGGTGTTGATTTTGTGCCGATGAAAAGTAAAAGAGTTTATTTGGTTCAGTTATTGAATATTGCCGGCGTCGGTCCTATTTTTGGTCCAATTATGGGGGCGTTATACGGGCCGGCAGCGATGCTTTGGATTGTAGTCGGTTGTGTTTTTGCCGGCGCGGTGCATGATTATTTCTCGGGCATGTTATCTGTCCGTAACGGCGGGGCATCAGTGCCCAGCCTTGCGGGTAAATACCTCGGGCCAACAGCAAAACATTTCATGAACATTTTTGCGCTGGTATTACTGTTATTGGTTGGCGTTGTATTTGTGTCTGCACCGGCGGGCATGATAACCAATCTGGTTAATTCACAAACTGATATCGTTATGTCTATGACTACTATGGTAGCCATTATCTTCGCTTATTATGTTATCGCAACTATCGTACCGGTTGATAAAGTAATTGGTCGTTTTTATCCTTTCTTTGGTGCGTTATTGATATTTATGTCAGTCGGTCTGATCACCGCGTTGGTATTCTCAAGTGAGCATACTTTATTGGGTGATTATGAATTAAGCCAAATGTTCGTCAACATGAATCCGCATGATCTGCCCTTATGGCCGGCACTGTTTATTACCATTGCCTGCGGTGCAATATCCGGTTTTCATGCCACACAATCTCCCTTAATGGCGCGTTGCATTGAAAATGAAAGTAATGGCCGTTTCGTATTTTACGGAGCAATGATTGGTGAAGGTATCATTGCGCTAATCTGGTGTGCATTAGCTTTGTCTTTCTTCGGTTCGGTAGACGGTCTGGCAGAGGCGGTAAGTAACGGTGGCCCAGGCAGTGTTGTCTACAATTCATCGATTGGTCTGTTAGGTGTGTTCGGTGGTATTGTCGCATTTTTAGGTGTGGTTATTTTACCTATTACATCGGGCGATACTGCATTTCGTTCAAGCCGTTTAATTCTTGCTGAATATTTCAATATGGAGCAGAAATCAATCCGCAACCGCTTATTAATGGCAATGCCGCTGTTTGTTTTAGGCGCGATTTTGACTCAGGTTGATTTTGGTATTATCTGGAGATACTTCGGCTTTGCCAATCAAACCACAGCTGTGATGATGTTATGGACTGCTTCTGCATACCTGCTGCGCCATAATAAATTCCACTGGATCACAACGGTTCCGGCAATGTTTATGACCACAGTATGTATCACTTTCATCTTAAATAATGCGACGCTTGGGTTCGGGTTGGCAATGGATGTGTCTACCGCCGCCGGAGTGTTAGCAATGCTTATGGTGACTACCTATGTGATTAAACGTTCTAAAGGTAAAATACTGGAAGATGAGTATGTTGAGCAAGAGTCGCTTGAAGCAGTCAGTAAAGTTGTCAATGAGACTAACTAATTCCCTTTAATCCATTAACTTACTAAAAATGGTTATTCAAAACGGATAACCATTTTTTTCGTCTTTTAAAAAGTGTGCTCTCTGATACCATTTCGCATAATACTATACCCATGATACATCAAGATGCCTTGCCCTGGACTCTGACAAAGCATTTTGAGGTAACATGGGCATATAAGCAACAGAGGGCGCGTTTTACCCACCATGTAATGCCGCTTCTACCTATTAACTTCCTTAAAACTTTTTTATTTAAATTTTATGTACAAAATTAATCCGTTAAGTTTTGTAAAAACAATAAATTATAGCTAAAATTCAGATTAACTAAGTATCAATTAAATTGATACTTGGTTGCTTGTAAATTTATATAATATTAACCCAGATTGTTATACGCTATTACCTAAGGTAAGTTGATGAAATATTCTTTAAAACAACTGGCTGTTTTTGATGCCGTTGCCAGCCAGGAAAGCGTGAGTGCGGCTGCGCGCAAGCTATCCATGACACAATCAGCTGTAAGCATGTCTCTTTCCCAGTTTGAAAATGTTCTGGACAGGCCACTGTTTGTTCGTCAGGGAAATCGCCTGCTATTAAGCCATTGGGGGCGCTGGTTGCGCCCTAAAGCGAAGAAGTTATTACAGGATGCCCAGCAAATTGAATTGGGCCTGCACGACCAGCAGTCAATTAGCGGACAATTTTCGCTTTCTGCAAGCCAAACGGCGGCAGAACATATTCTGCCTTCGCTTATCAGTAAAATTGATACTGATTTTCCTGAATTAAGAATTGATCTGATGGTTGAGAATACCGAGCACGTAATTCAGGGTATTATTAATCATGATTATGATATGGGAGTGATTGAAGGGCGTAATGATGACCATCGTATGCACCAGGAAACCCTGCTGGAAGACCATCTTGTGGTTTTTACCAATCCCAACCATTCCTATGCAAGGCATCAGACGGTAAGCCTCGCGCAGCTTGAACAGGCAAAATGGATACTGCGCGAACAGGGATCTGGTACGCGTCATATTTTTGACGGTGCGGTACATGGGGAAATTGATGATATACATGTCTGGAAAGAGTACCAGAGTGTTTCAGTTATCAAAGCATTGGTTAGAAATGGTTTTTACCTGGGATGCTTACCTTATTTGGATGTGATTAAAGAAGTGAATGAAGGGTCTCTGGTCATTTTGCCGACACCGGAGCTGGATATGAAGCGCAATTTGTCTTTTGTATGGCGAAAAGATGCCGGTGAAAACCCGCTTCGTGATTGTATTGTTGCAGAGGCCCGCAGGCTGGTCAGGCGTTATAAAAAGCAGATGGACAACACCCATCTTGCATTAGTTTATCCGTAGTATTAAGCTTGGGATATTGTTACGCGGCATCTTTTTGTTCTCTTTTAGTAACAACAAGCTGCTGCGTAATAAGCATGGCGATTTGACAGCGGCTTATTACTCCATAAACCTTACCCTGGTGAACAACAGGATAAGTGCAGGGCTGTTGCGCGCTTGCTTTGTTTAAGCGCTGTTCATAACTCTGGTAATGATAGTCTGTTAGCAGGGAGGCACTATCCACCGGAAATAAGGCGAGTTTATCGACGACCATAAATTCCAGCAAGGCAGGTATTTTTTGCGTCAGTTCAACGGTGAGAATGCTGGTTTGCATTACCTTGCTCAGATCCGCTTGTAATTCACTTGAATATTCATTTGCCCATAATAACCTGAGAATATCCTGCTGAGAAACAAACCCGGTTAGTTGCTGCTGGTGATTGACCACGGGAGCGCCTTCAATATTTTGTGTTGTTAATCTTGAAAGTGCCTGATAAATAGAATCTGTTTCTAATAATATTAGCGGGTTGTGCTCCATTATTTCATGAACGCTTAGGTTATTTAATCGGCTTAACATTCTCTTTTTCTCTCTGCAAGTTAATCAATTCTGCTATTTTTAATGCATTTTAAATAGTTAACCTCAATTCTGGATAAGCAAATCGATACAGCACCGTTATTTTCGCGTATTTCTGCTTTAAATCATCTCCCAATAGCCAGCTATTGCTTCGATGATTCGCCTTGAACTATACAAAACTAACAGTACTGTATAATGAAAATCTTTAATGCATTGATATTAAAGGGAATTTATATTCCATTATCCAGGGTTGAGGTTATTTAAACAAGGATAAAACAGGCTCAATCTATTTCATCCTTGCTGATCGTTTCAGCTGATAGTATTACGCAGCATCTACTTGTTTTTTATCATCAGGGTAATAGTGTGTTGTGATAAGTTTTGCAATCTGACTACGGCTAATCACACCGCATACCACACCCTGGTTAACCACCGGATAAATAGAAGGGCGTTTCGCCGCGGCACCTTTTAAACGCTGGTCGTAACTTTGGTATTTATAACTGTTTAAAATACCTGTGTTGCTTACCGGGAACAGGGCTTCTTTGTCCACTACCATAAACTCCAGCAGCGCAGATACTGGTTGTTGATAATCAACCGATAAAATCTCAGTCTGCATCACGGCTGATATAGTCACTGATAACTTGATTGAGTATTCTTCTGACCATAAAAATCTTAAAATGTCCTGTTGTGATACGAAGCCAATTAACAGCTGCTGCTGGTCAACGACCGGCGCACCTTTAATATTATGTTCAACCAGTAGAGAAAGCGCTTTATAAATACACTCATCTGCTGTTAGTACAAGTGGATTTTGGTCCATCACGTCGTTTACGGTTAAGTTGTTTAATGCTGTTTTCATAATATTTTTCTCTCCAGAATTAGTTGATGGCTTATTGGTGAATAAATTTTGTGGTTGTTCTGAGTTGATTATCGGATTGGCATGGATTGTTTGCGGTTGCAGGTTTGCGTGCTTGCTGTCTTTTTCGGTTAACCAGTAACCCAATCCAACAAAAACACCACCGCCAACGATATTACCGAGGGTGACAGGAATCAGGTTGTGTGCGATAAAGTTTGACCAGGTTAAATCAGCAAACTCTGCTGCCAATAATCCATGGCTGCTGAAAAACTCAGGGGAGCTGATTGTTTTAATCATAATCCCTAATGGCACCATAAACATATTAGCGATACTATGTTCAAAACCGCTACTGATAAACATCGCTACCGGTAAAATTAAAAGCATTGATTTGGCTAAGATATCCTTCGTGGTGAAGGTCATCCAGATACCCAGACAAACTAATAGATTACACAATATTCCCAGTGTAAAAGCCTGTACCCAGGTATGGTGCAGTTTATGCTGGGCGATATGTAAGGCATTAATACCCCAGCTGCCATCATCTAATAAATGCATTTTAGCAGTGATAATAAGTGTGACCATTAAGGCGGCGCCAACAAGGTTGCCAAAATATACACGTACCCAGCATTTCATTAACTCAGCCGTAGAAAATAAGCCTTGTGCCCAGGCAACCGTTGTTAATACCGTGCTGGTAAATAACTCACCTCCGCAAACAACAACCAAAATTAATCCAAGGCTGAAAGCGAGACCACCGGTAAAGCGCATCACTCCCCATGGCGCACCGGCAGCTCCTGTGGTGACTGTGATATAAAAAACAAAGGCAATGGCAATAAAAGCACCGGCAAAAATAGCGAGTGAAAATGATTTTGCAGTCTTTTTAGCAACTTTGCTTATTCCGTATTCTTCTACCGTCTGCAGCGGATTTTTTTTAACTGCAGGTAAAGAGCCGATGGTTTGCACGCATTGTAGAGATGTATTAGTAGGCATAATATTTTCCCTGATAAATCAGGCCTCCAATAAGTGGTTTGGTTAGTGTGTTTTTTTTCATAAATGAATCCCTTTAGAAAGTGTTTATCAGCGTTGTTGTTCAACGCCCAGATACAATAGGGCAAAGGTTTTTGAATTAATATTGGGAAGTTTTTATGCTCATATTCAAAGATATTGATGGTGGAAATTTTATCAGGCAGCAGTCTGGATTTATCCAATGCACGCCAACAGGCATCGGGTATTAAAGATTATTGATAGAAGGTAATGAGGATCTTACGGGAAATGAAAAAAATATTTTTTGGTTACTGTTTTTAATCAGCGGGAGACTTCCCCTTCAGAGAACCGGTATAGAAGCGAAGTGCTGAACTGGTTTTCATCTGTATTTAACTCGGGTGTGTAAACAAAACGCCAATCACTCTGTACTGACCATTTGTTATTTAGCTTATAATGTAAGCCTAAGCCGGCATTTATTTGAAATGTTTTGCTGTCAACTGATTCTTGATACATGGTTTCACCAAAACCGCTGGTAATAAAAGGGCGCAGACCTTGGTTATGATTAAAATAATATTGTGTATCTAAACCATAGTTTTCGTACTTAACAGACTCATTGCTCACTTTGTCTTTTAATTGTGCCGTGCTGTAGTTTAATCGTGTCGATATATTGTTAGTGAAATATAAGCCCAGTGACCATTGTTGACCGTAACCACTCCTAAGCCCCCACTTGCGGTTCGGATTTACATAAATAGCACCTGCACTGAATCCTATAATGCCCGTGGTGACAGGATCAACTGTCCTTGTTGTAAAAGTTGAGTGTTTGTTGCGTTTATTGCTGATCCCCGCCGAGGCGTGGCTATCATCAATGCCATAACTGTAGTGTATCTGCAATCCAACTTGGTTTTCTACCTGCTCGCCATAACCCGCTTTACCCTGCTGATAGGTGAAATATCCTGTCCCTGCTTTTAAAATATCTCTGCCAAGCAGGTAATTTACATTGCGCCCGATAGTATCGACCGGATCCAGGAGAAATAGGGCGCTATCACCTAACAGCGTGGAACCAAACAATTTACCGTCACTGCGGTAAATATCCTGTTCGGTTTTGAATGCCCACTCACCATACGCCCAACCTAAGATTGGCGTGAGGATTAAATCCTGAATTGAAGGCGTTTCAGCAAAAGCTTCCATTCCATATTCCCAGTAAAAAGTGGACATCATAAATGAGTAGATAAAGGAGTCCCATTGACGATATCCGGATTTTCGTGCTGACTGGTAATACACACCACCAAAATATCCATGCCCAAGTACATTTAGATACAAGTCATCGCGATCCCATACCGGACTCTGCTTGACATGATCCAGCCACTTGTTGGCAAGACTTTCATCCTGCTCCTGCCAGTTGGTCACTGAGGTTGGCATTAATGCAAAGACCCCAAGCACCCCGAATCCCGAACCCAGCACAGTGTAAGTTTGATCTAATAGACGTTCAGAATCTTCACCATGTTGGGCATTAAACAGTGATATTGTATAAGGGGAGTCGTAAAAACCAGGTTCAATATTTTTCGTTTCCCAAACCGAGTTGCTTGCTGGTGTATAATAAGAGATTGTTTCAGTTGCATCTGGCTCTGCCAGCAGCGGTGTTGGCAGGGTAAGCATAACCAGGTAAATAGCAGGGCAGCACAGTTTTTTTAGCTTTAACAAAAATGTTTCCCCGTGTTTGAGATAGTTACTGTCATTGAACGTTGCTGCGGTCTCTGTTATTCATATAAAATAACCGCATCGTCCACATCAAGTATAGCCTTTGAATTAACGTGCAACTTGCTGATTCAAACATCTTCAAGTAGTTTAGCTACACAGCCTCATAAAATACAAAAATGTGATGGGTGAATTAATGATTATGATTAAATATCAACATAACAAAACACAAAAAGAATATTATGAATACAAATACAGCATTAATTAATCAGCAACTTGCCAATGAAACGGGCATATCAAACGCTCAGGTCAACGCTTTTATTGAACTTTATGATGATGGCAATACTGTCCCCTTTATTGCACGCTACCGCAAAGAGGCCACCCAGGGCTTAGATGATATTCAACTGCGTTTATTAGAAACACGTTTAATCTATTTACGTGAAGTGGAAGCCCGTCGCCAGACCATCTTAAAAGCCATCTCTTCAATGGGAAAACTAAGTGCCGATCTGCAGCGTAAAATCGAGCAGTGTTTTCATAAAAGTGTGCTGGAGGATCTTTATCTTCCTTTTAAAAGTAAGCGTATCAGCAAAGGGCAATTAGCTATTGAAGCGGGTATTCAACCGCTGGCTGATAAATTATGGCAACAGGGTGATTGTGATCCGCAAAGGCTGGTCAGTGATTTCCTGAATCCCAGCAAAGGATTTGCAGACGCTGAAAGCGTGCTTGAAGGTGCTTTGTTTATAGCGATGGAGTCAATTATTACCGATCCCGCTTTGCTGGAAAAACTACGCAGGCATCTGCTGGCCAATGCGGCTTTTGAGTGCAGCGTTGTTAAGGGTAAAGAGCAGCAGGCGGTAAAATTTAAGGACTATTTTGATTATCAGGAGTCTTTAAATAAAATAGCGCCACACCGTCTGCTGGCTGTCCTGCGCGGTAAAACAGAAGGGTTGCTTAAATTATCCTTAAATGCTGACCCTAAACAGGATAAAAAAATCAAAACCTCCTATTGTGAAAGTCTGATTGCACATCATTTAGGTTTTTCCTGGTTAAAATTATCAGATGATAACTGGCGTAAAAAAGTGATTCAGAAAGCCTGGAAGAGTAAATTAAGCGGGCAGATGGAAACACAGTTAATCACACTTTTAAAAGAGAGTGCACATAAAAATGCCATGGATAACTTTGCGTCAAATTTAAAAGATTTACTGATGGCGGCCCCGGCTGGTGCGAAAGTAACTTTAGGCCTGGATCCCGGTTTGCGTACTGGCTGTAAATTAGCTGTTGTTGATGCGACCGGTAAATTATTGGCTTATCAGACTATTTATCCGCATCAGCCAAGTAATAAAATTAAACAAGCAGCACAGATTGTTATGCAACTGATTAAAGAGCATCAAGTTGAGCTTATCGCCATTGGCAATGGCACTGCATCACGTGAATCCGATGACTTTATCCGCGCGACATTAGCAGAAAATAATCTGGATATTACCACAGTAATGGTCAGTGAGGCGGGGGCATCGGTTTATTCCGCATCGGAGCTTGCTTCAAAGGAGTTTCCGGATATTGATGTTGCCATCCGCGGGGCTATCTCTATTGCGCGACGCCTGCAGGATCCTTTATCCGAATTAGTTAAAATCGATGCCAAAGCTATCGGAGTGGGTTTATATCAGCATGATATCAATCAAAAAAGTTTAAGTCAGCGCCTTGATAGTGTTGTGGAAGATTGTGTTAATTCAGTTGGTGTGGATTTAAACAGCGCTTCACCTTCATTGCTCTCTTATGTTGCCGGGTTGAATCAAACCATTGCTACAAATATTGTCCAGTATCGGGATCAAAATGGTGCTTATAAGTCTCGCTCATCCCTTAAAAAAGTACCACGCTTAGGCGGTAAAGCTTTTCAGCAATGTGCCGGTTTTTTACGTATCACAAATGCACTTAATCCTCTGGATAATTCAGCGGTGCATCCGGAAGCTTATGATTTGGTAAAACAAATTGCAGCAGATAAACAGGTACAGGTAAAACAGCTGGTCAATAACAGTAATTTGTTAAATTCTATCGATGCCAATAACTATGCAGATAAAAATTTTGGTGTTATCAGTGTCAAAGATATTATCAGCGAACTGGCCAAACCCAAACGTGATCCAAGGCCAGAGTTTAAGCGTGTTGACTTTGCAAAAAATATTAATAATATTGCTGATTTGCAGGAGGGGATGATTTTACAGGGAGTGATATCCAACGTTACCAATTTCGGTGCCTTTGTGGATATCGGCGTACATCAGGATGGATTGGTGCATATATCGCAACTGGCAGATAAATTTGTCAGTGATCCTTTTGCCATCGTAAAAGTTGGACAGTTAGTGAAGGTGCGGGTGGTCGAGATTGATCTGCAGAGAAAACGTATTGCCCTGAGTATGCGCCTTGAAGAGAAGGCTGCCTGACCGATGCATTATAAGATTAAGTTAAGTCGGCGTTTACAAATAATCGACAACATGATCACCCGGCCGTATTTGCATATTTGGGACTGCTGCTGTGATCATGGTTTTCTCGGCTTAACCCTGCTACAGCGGCAGGCGGCTGAGACCGTTCATTTTGTCGACATTGTCCCGGCTATATTAAATCAATTAAAAGATGATCTTGATAAATATTATGGGGCTGAGCCGCAGCAAAGTGAGTGGGCGGTGCATTGCTGCGATGTGGAAAAATTACCTCTGGCCAGGGTGTCGAAATGTCCTGAAAAAGATAATCACCTGATTATCATTGCCGGTGTGGGCGGTGAATTGACCATTAAGCTGGTGGAAGCCATTTTGAGCAAATTCAGCCATTACCGGTTAGAGTTTTTATTGTGCCCGGTACAGCATAATTATCAGGTCCGTGAGTTTTTAATCAGCAGGCGGTTAGGATTGATCACTGAAAGACTGCTGATTGAAAATAAACGCGGTTATGAAATACTGCATGTGGCATTAAACGCAGAGTCGCCTATCTCAAAAGTCGGCTCCACCATGTGGGATTTTTCCAGAGAGGAGCACCTACTTTATTTACAGAAAACCATCGCCCATTATCAGCGTATTGCCCGCCGTCCGCAGCACAAGGTAAGCGAGATCATTAAGCAATATCAAAAGTTGCTTCAATCTCAACCTGCCTGCTGATATTATCATCGGCCAATTTATTCCAGAGTCTTATTATGCGCCTGCTCAAAACCGCTGTTCACCCCGACATCCTCACTTTAGATCAAAGCACATTTGTGCGTAATGCTGCCCGCGCGATCGTCCTAAAGGGGGAGATGATATTAATGCTTTATACCGCCCGTTACCATGATTACACCCTGCCGGGCGGCGGGGTTGATGAAAACGAAAATTTGCTGGAAGGATTAATACGTGAGCTGCAGGAGGAAACCGGTGCGCAAAATATTCGTGATATAGAAGATTTTGGCTTATACGAAGAGTTC
>NZ_JBFGZY010000106.1:0-14278 GCF_041586535.1 Psychromonas sp.
ACCGTTTTTATCTGTTTTACAAACTTGAAACAAATTTTTTGCTAAATCAATCGCAAGAATATTACAATTAAGCATGTATGGGCTCCTTGGTAAAAGTTTGGTTACTTATTACGCTACTCCCGAGGGAGGTGGGAGTCCATATAAGCCCCTAATAGATAAACACTCCTTAAGACCAGTTTACCTTGCCCGGTTTATTTTGTGTTCGTGATGAAAGCGTCAATTACTCGGTTAGATAGTGGAAAAATGTTGAGCTTATGGTTAGCATCACGCACCACTTCAGTAAATCTAAAGTTAGCATTGCTACTTTTTTCATTGCGGCTATCTTTAAATTCAACACATTCAACTCAGGATGAAATAATGTCTTCTGCATTAAAAAAACGTTTGGGCATTTTATTCCCAATCGTGGCGATGTTCCTGCTCTGTCTTGTTATTTTTACCTTTTCCAGACTTAGTCTGGCGCTATGGCAAAGTGAACGTGTCACTGATGTTGCCGGATGGGGGACTATCTTTTTAAGCGGGCTGCGCATTGATATTTCGAGTTTGTCTTACCTGCTGGTTTTACCTGCTTTATTAACTTCTCTTTTATTAAATAACAATAGAAGCGGTCGTATTGTTTCCCTGCTGTTACGTTTATGGTTTGTCGCAGGTTTATGGCTGGTTGTTTATATGGAATTGACGACCCCTTCTTTTATTCTCGAGTATGATGTACGTCCAAACAGGCTGTTTGTTGAATACCTTATCTACCCCAAAGAAGTCTTTTCCATGTTGTGGAGCGGCTATAAACCCGAGCTGTTTATTAGCGTTATAGTCTCTTTTCTGACCATTTATGCAGGTTGGGAGTTCAGCCGCACTATCGTATCCGGATTATCATTCCCGCGCTGGTACTGGCGTCCGGTGATCGCCCTGGTCGCAGTTGCACTTTGTTTTGCTGGGGCAAGATCCTCTTTAGGCCATCGCCCCTTAAATCCGGCAATGGTTGCTTTTTCCAGCGATCCGTTAATGAATGATCTTACCCTTAACTCCTCTTATTCTCTTTTATTTGCAGTAAAGCAGATGAGTGCTGAAGATGATGCTTTTAAATATTATGGAAAAATGGATAAAGAGCAAATTATTGCGCAGGTTAGAGATTCGATGTCAATTGGCGATTTGCAGTTTACTTCTGATTTAATGCCAACATTGCTGGACAGAGCCCCCTCCTATCAGGGCAGAACAAAAAATTTAGTTATCTTATTACAGGAAAGCCTCGGGGCGCGTTATGTTGGCGGATTAGGCGGTTTACCTCTTACCCCTAACCTTGATGCTTTAATCGAAGAAGGCTGGAATTTCACCCGGATGTATGCAACGGGAACACGTTCAGTACGCGGTATTGAAGCAGTAACAACGGGTTTTTCTCCAACTCCTGCACGCTCTGTTGTGAAATTGGGCAAGAGTCAAACAAACTTCTTCAGCATTGCCGGTTTATTACAAAAAAATGGTTACCATACGCAATTTATTTATGGCGGGGAAAGCCACTTTGATAATATGAAGAGCTTCTTTTTGGGCAATGGTTTTGTCGATATGCAGGACTTTCCTACCTTTGAAAACCCTGATTTTGTGGGTTCATGGGGAGCCAGCGACGGTGATTTATATACAAAAGCACATCAGCAATTCACACAGCTTAATCAATCCGGCAGACCTTTTTTCAGCCTGGTATTTACCTCCTCAAATCACAGCCCCTTTGATTACCCTGATGGTCTCATTACCCCCTATAATTCCCCCAAACAAACACGTGAAAATGCGGCTAAATACTCTGATTTCGCTTTGGGTGAATTTATTGAAAATGCAAAAGCCTCTGATTATTGGCAGAACACCGTTTTTATTGTGGTAGCAGATCATGATTCACGCGCTTACGGTAATCAGTTAGTCCCCATTGATCACTTCAGGATACCGGCGGTTATTTTTGGCGGCGGCGTAACACAGCGTCAGGATGAACGTCTGGCCAGCCAGATAGATTTGCCGCCAACCTTACTCTCACTGATCGGTATTAATAATTACAGCCCGATGATTGGCCATGATATGACCCAACAGATTGAAACTTCCAAGCTCAGAGCGATGATGCAGTTTCATAAAAACTACGCCTGGATGGATAACAACAATGAAGTGGTCATACTGCAGCCCGACAAAGAGCCGGCTGGTTTTGTTTATGATCCGCAGAGCACGGAACTGCATCCTAAAACCATGCCCTCACTGATGATAGAAAAGGCCAAAGCGAATGCCTTATGGGGCAGTCTGGCTTATAAGCAAAATTATTATCAGTCAAATTATTTACGCCGGGATAGCGCAGCATTTTATTCTGCTAAGTAGTGGTTAGAGGGGCTGTTGACCTTTCGGGCAGCCTTTGTTGGCCCTTTCTACTGCGTTATCGCCCGTTTATGTGGAATAACCACACTCCACAGCCGCTGCCTTGTATAAAGAAGCAACAAACGGCTGCAAAAACAATCTAGAAAGATCCAGCTCCTAATAAATGCCATTCCAGCGTAATGACAGCGCCTTTGCCTGCAAATTTAAAGCTAATCGGCAATAAAAAGAAGGGTTATCTATTAGGCTGCTTCGATATATAATAGCCTGCCGAATCAGCTCAAAAATTACGATAAAGAAGTTAAAGCAACTCAGGTAGACAGTAGGAGTTCGATCAAGTGAAAATAATTACCGGCCTTAAAGAGATAATCGATAGCTTTGACACCTTCATTTTAGATCAATGGGGCGTATTGCATAACGGCGGCTGTGCTTTTGAGCAAGCCGTTGAAGCATTAGAATTTTTAAAGCAGCATAATAAAAAAGTGGTGATCCTGTCCAACAGCGGCAGAACCGCAAAATTTTCCTACGCGCGTCTCGCAGACTCGGGAATTAAGCGTGATTTATACCTCGATGTATTAACATCAGGCGAACATATGCTGCATAACTTTAATGCGGGGAAATTTAAACATCTCGGAAAAAATCCCCTGTTTTTCACCTGGGATGATGACACCAGTATGCTTGAAAGGTGCGGATTAACCGAGAGTAAAGTTGAAAATGCGACCTTTGTTTTCTGTTGTGGTGTGGATCGCGATGATCTTGCAGATTATGTGGAAGATCTGCAGTTAGCCCGTCAGCGTAACCTTGAATTAGTGGTCAGTAATCCAGATCTTGTGGCGATGAAGCCTGACGGATCCTTAAAAACCTGTCCGGGCGCCATTGCAAAAATGTATCAGGAGATGGGTGGTACCGTTCACTGGCATGGAAAACCACAGCGTGATATTTATACTATGTGCAGAGAGTTGGTTGGCGGATGGGGTAATGCCATTGCTGTTGGTGACAGCATGGAACATGATATTGCCGGTGCTAATGGCGCCGCGATATCAAGCTTATTTATCAGCAGCGGTATCCACAATGGTGAAATAAATGATAAGCGCAGCATTGAGAGGCTAAGTTATCAATTTTCTGTACAACCCAGCCATTGCCTTGACTGGTTTAAAGTCTGATGCTTTAAAATAGAAGCAGAACACTCCGGTTAACTGAACTGCTTCTATTTTTTATACAGCCTCTGCCAGGACCCTATTGCGTCCGTTATTTTTAGCCCGATAAAGGGCCTGATCAGCACGTTTCATTATCCTATCTATGTCATCACCATTACGAAAGGCTGCTACTCCAAAAGAACTGGTCATACCATCAATAGCGGAGAACTCGTGCAGCTCAATGATTTTTCGAATTTTCTCAGCGAACTGCTGTGCCCCTTGCAGCTCAGTTTCCGGGCAGATAATCATAAACTCTTCTCCACCCCAGCGTCCGGCGATATCGGAGCTGCGGATATTATCCCGTAATATTTTAGCCAATTCCTGAATAACGTCATCACCTGCCTGGTGCCCGTAAGTATCATTTATCTGCTTAAATTTGTCCAAATCCAGCATAATGATTGAAAACGTCTTATTGTAGCGTTGTGCCCTGTTAAGTTCACTGAGCAGCACATTATCCAGCTGATAACGATTGTACAAACCTGTCAGGCTATCCGTTATGGAAAGCATTTTTAATTTTTTGGTATAAGCTTCAATCTTTTCCTCATGGGACAATATTAAATTGCGGATGCGCTTTTCAAAAAGCACCATAATGACTAGCGAAATCAACACAGCAAGCAGCGCAATCACAAAAGAACGGCGTTTCTGTTTATTATGGGTCTGGTGCATTTTTTGAGTTTCAGTCTCAATAAGCAGGTCCAGATCATCAAGATAAATACCGGTTGCAATCACCCAGTCATATGGCTTATAGAGCTTGGCAAATGACAGCTTATGAGCCACTTCGGCTGAGCCTATTTTCTTAAAGAAATATTCGAAATACAACTCGCCTTTCTGGTTGATACCATTTAGTTCAGTTTCGTAGGGTCTGTTACCATAACCATCACTCATATTTGTCGAGAGCAGCATCCCTTCGCTCTCAGGCAGATTGGGATGAATCAGTCTGACGGCATAGTTATCGCCGCCCGTATAATCAAGAATATGATTTACCCAGATATAACCATTATCGACAAGGCGTAGCCTGCGCAGCAGCCCGCCGATCCGCTTGGCACTGATTGACTCAATTTCCTGTTCAGTGAGATTTTTTTGGCTATTTTCACGTTCTACCTCTTCCCTGACATTGTCAATAAGGAAAATACTGCGCTCCACTGCATTGCGCAAAAACAGTTTTTTCTCGTTAATAATGCTGCTTGATAGCTGCTCGATTTTAGCCGTGAGTTCTTTTTCTAAACTGTGTATGTAGATTGAAGAAAGTAGCAGAGTAGTCACAATAATGACTGATAAGGAGGCCGTATAAAAATAACGCCTGATCTTGTTTTTTTCTATATGAAAGAGAGCGGTCATCATATTTTCTTTGCAGTTATTGTCAACATGAAGTGGAATCTCTTTCCAGAAGACGCCCTTGTCGGGCTGGTCGCAACAGCTATACAAAATAGTTAAAGTTAAAGTTAAAGTTAAAGTTAAAGTTAAAGTTAAACAAACTATGATGCGGATTAACTTGAGATAATACCATTAATTTACGGGGGGAGGTAGCCACAAAACACTTACTCTAGGCAAGGGGGAGGTACAATGCTAGAAAATAGCGCAGCGGAGTCTGGGACGCCCAATCTCTTTCCTTCAGGAATTGGGCGTCGCTCAGCAGGCCGAACTATCACGCTTTAACCGTGCGCTAACAAATTGCTTATCCATTTTTTCTGCTGTTTTTTCTTCCGATGCTCATTCAGCTGCCTGCGGATCGCTTTAACCGCTTCAGCCTGCTCTGTTTCACCTGCCGGATAGATCTCGTGGCAAAGTAATAGATGCAAACCAATTTCGCTTTCGACCACCGAGCTGATAGTCTGCGCCGCCATATTAAACAAAACGTCATCCAGTTCAGGGTACAGCTGCCCGCGTGTAACGGTGCCGATCATGCCCTCCTGTAATGCGCTTGGACATTCAGAGTTGCTCATTGCAAGTTGAGAAAAATCATCAATATTAGCCATTAACTTATCACGTAGCTTATTAATTCTGGCGCTGGCAGCCTTTCTGGTGTTTTCGGGATAATCATTGTTAATGGTAATTAAAATATGGCTGACCTTGCGCCGTTCCGGATGGGAAAAACGGGCTTTATTTTTCTGGTAATAAGCCAGCGCTTCTTCTGTTTTCACCTCAGGTACATTTTGACTCTGCGCTTCGATGGTTTTTTCACAGAGCAGATCCCGATAAATAACCTGATGCAACAGTTTCTGGCTCATCCCCTGTTTTTCAAGGCATAAGTTAAAGTCATCGGGATCTTCAAACTGACTTTGTAAATGCTCAATGGCAAAATCTACTTCCTGAGCAGTGACTTTCTGTTGCTCTGACTCAGCACTGCCTAGCACCGCAGTCATCAACTTCTGTGCCATATCAAGCTGCGGCTCAAACTTAGCGAGGATAGCCTGATCAAGTGATTCCGGAGGGCACTGGTATTCATTCCAGGCTAATTTTATCAATTGATATTGTCGGCAGACGGCCGGATCAATCGGGTAGTTTGCTAACATTCTCTTCTCCCTATTTGTGTCTCTGCTAATAACGTAACACCGGCCGGATCCATTTTTAATGCTGACTCCGGGACCACCCAGGAATTATTCTCAAGGCCATTTTGCTGCTTAAATAAAACCCGGTAGGTCAAAGGAAGTTGATCATTTTCTATACCCAGTACTTGCCCGACGGTGCCCTTGGCTACCACTACTTTTCCGGCACTGCCAAGAGACTGCTGGACAATCACGTTATCACCACGTTCATAGAGACGATCAATCCACGGCGCATCCAAATCTCCAAGCTCAGTCTCCCGACAACCGACGGTACAGCCCTGCTCAATAAAATGCACTTGATAAATAACCTGATCCTGCAGAAATTTTCCTACCCCCTTGATATAACCTAAACTGCCCCGGCGGATTAATAAAGCCCCCCGGTTTTTACCCATAAAGGTACCGTCATTTCTGATATTCCTGATCACTCTGACTTTATCGCCATAATCAAACCTAGCTTGCATGTCAAATCTCCTCATTCAGATCATAACGTCAGGGCCTGCTGCCCTTTCGCCTTCATTTTTATATTCGCAAGGTTCGCTATACCTAACACCCGACGGCTTATTTTCAGTAACTCTCTATCCGATGGACAACGTTTGCGGTGAATAGCAAACTCCTGTACCGCGCACAATAATTTACTGGTCTGTATCTGATCCAGTACAATTCCGAAGCGGGCGAAAACCGCTTTGACAGCTCCCATACCGGAGTGTTTACCTAACACCAGTGTATGAGTGCGCCCCAGTAATGTCGGATCCAGTCCCTGATAATTACGTATATCTTTGATTAAACCATCCACATGGATACCCGATTCATGGGTAAAAGCCCGTGCGCCCACCAGACTTTTTTGCCCCGGTACAGGTTGACCTGCCGCTTTGGATACGGCAGTGCAAAGTGCCGGAAAACTGTGCAGGCTGATTCCCGTTTGCTGCTGATAACATTGATGCAGTGCGGTGACCACCTCTTCTAAAGGCGCATTACCCGCGCGCTCACCCAAACCGACAACTGTGGTATTCGCATAGGCTGCCCCGCCTTTGATCGCTGCGAGAGTATTCGCCGTGGCCAACCCCAGATCATCATGACAGTGGATCTCAATCGGCAAAGGCTGGGTTGCACTTAGCAACTTAATCTGCTCATAAGTAGTAAAGGGCTCTAGCAAACCTAAGGTATCAGCGTAACGTAAACGTTTAGCCCCGGCCTGCGCGCCGATAATGCCTATCTTGCTTAAAAAATCAGGCTCTGCCCGGGACGCATCTTCACAACCGATGCAGACCTGCAGGCCGAGTGAAACAGCATAGTGAACACACTCCTGCAGTTGCACTAATAAGGTCGCTTTAGTGCATTTTAATTTATGCTCGATCATCTGTTTTGAACTGGGAATGGAAATATCCACCCAATCAAGCTTTAGCTGCGCAGCAAGTTTGATTTCCGGTTTTTTAGCGCGGCACCAGGCCATCAAAGTCGCCATTGGCAATGCCTCACGAATAGCGGCAATGGTTAAACACTCCTCCGCCCCCATCGCCGGAATACCAACCTCTAAATCTGTCACACCGGCATTAAACAGCATCCTGGCCAGGTGCACTTTTTCTGCCCGGGTAAAGGCAACGCCGGCGGTTTGCTCGCCATCTCTTAATGTTGTATCGTTAATCGTAACCATCGCGATAACCTTTTTAGGCAACAGCCGGTTCAAAAGCGTCAATATCAAGCGGTTTGCCATCTTTCCAGTATGGAGAGAAAGCACGCAGTCTTTCGATAATGGCAGGAACAACTGCAATCACCTTGTCGATCTCTTTCTCTGTGGTATAACGGGAAAGAGAAAAGCGGATTGTACCGTGCGCAGCGGTGAAGGGGATCTGCATCGCCTGCATCACATGAGAAGGCTCCAATGAGCCGGAAGTACAAGCACTGCCGCTTGAAGCCGCTACCCCCTGCTGATTTAAGAGCATAAGAATCGCTTCACCCTCAACATATTCAAAGGCGATATTACAGGTATTAGCAACACGATTATCCGGATCGCCGGTAACAAAAGCATGCGATACCTGATCTAATATGCCCTTCTCGAGCTTATCGCGTAATGTTTTTATTTTGCCGGCCATTGTCTCCAGATGCAGTTCGGCCTGCTCTGCCGCCACACCGAATGCCACGATACTTGCGCTATTTTCAGTACCGGCACGACGACCACGCTCCTGATGCCCGCCGCGCAGTAAGGGTCTGTAACGTACACCGCGACGTACATATAAAGCCCCTATCCCCTTTGGCGCATGCAGTTTATGTCCGGAAAAAGAGAGCATATCAATGCCTGAATCCTGAACATCCAGCGGAATTTTACCCACAGCCTGCACAGCATCAGTATGAAACAGCACCCCTTTTTCTTTTGCCAGCTTAGCCATTTCAAGAATTGGAAAGAGCGTACCGGTTTCATTATTGGCCCACATCACGGTTACCAGAGCAACCTTATCTGACAGCAGGCTGCTGTATTCCTGCAGATCCAACTGCCCTTTTTTATTCACTTTCAGGCGATGAATGGTATAACCTTCACGCTCGAGGTGTTCACATAAATCCAGCGTTGCCGGATGCTCAACCGTCGTGGTAATAATTTCTTTTCTCTGCGCATGCACTTTTAAAGCGGAATAAACAGCCGTAGTGGTCGATTCAGTTGCACAGGAGGTAAAAATAACCTCACTTTCGTGCAGTGCACCAATCAAATCTGCCACCTTTCTGCGGGCAACCTTCAATTTTGCCCCGACCTGATCGCCAAAACTATGGATAGAGGACGGGTTGCCGAACTGTTCGCTAAATAAAGGCAGCATAGTCTCTACTGCCATCGGATCTACTTTAGTAGTTGCATTGTTATCTAAATAAATTGTTTTTTTCATTGTTTATCACTCCTGCATGCCGGCGCGGGTAAATTAAAAATGGGTACTTAATACCAAAAGAACTAAAAAGGTGCTCATCCTTGCTGGTTAAAATTATCTCTAACTGCGTTGTGAGTCTTGAAGGGAGAATAACTATCTCCTGCAACTCACGCCTTGTTAGTGTTATTTTTTCCTTCGCAATCACTGGTTACTTCATTAATTCCTTTGGTATAAGGTTTATGCTGTTGCTTCATAATTTTCCGGGGCCTGGTTGACCACAGGTATCGCCCATCCTAATGCTTCACTAAACTGCTGCTGTAACCATCCGAGGGTCATATCGGTCATCATGCATCCCGTGCAGGCGCCGGATAAACTCACCACAATTAAATTTTCACTGGCTTTTACCAGACTCACATCACCACCATCAGCCTGCAGATAAGGTCTGAGGTTGGCTAAAACTTCTATCACTTTTTGAGTCAGTTTATTGGTCGGAGGTAAGGAAGAGATTGGTGCAAGCTCAGGTTTTGCAGCTTCGGGACAAGTGACTGGCGTTGCAGTTTTCGTAGTAGCCACCACTTGATCGATAACCATCTCAATTTTTTCATGGCAGCTGGTACAGGCACCACCCGCTTTAGTGTAGTTAATCACATCCTCAATGGTGGTCAGCCCGTGCTTCTCAACCGCGCGGGAGATTTTACCCTCATCGACAGCAAAACAGCGGCAGATAAGTTTACCTTCTTCATGATCATCGGCTTTCAGTTCGATCCCTCTGTAATTAGCAATTGCAGCTTCCAGCGCTTCCTGCCCCATTACTGAACAATGCATTTTTTCCGCAGGTAAGCCGCCGAGATAATCAACAATTTCCTGATTGGTTACCTGTTCCGCTTCAGAAACCGTTTTACCGATAATAAGCTCTGTTAATGCTGATGAGGATGCAATGGCACTGCCGCAGCCAAATGTTTGAAAACCCGCATCTTCAATAATCTCTGTCTGTTCATTTACCTTCAGGGTCAGACGCAATGCATCGCCACAACTGATAGAACCGACATCGCCAATAGCATTCGCATCTTCTAGCGCTTTCGCGTTTCTTGGATTAAAAAAATGATCTTTTACTGTTTCTGAATAGTTCCACATAGTTGCCTCATTAATCGATTGACCTTGTAGATACTATCTGCAAAACTCAGACCAAGATTAAATCCCTTTTTATTCAACAAGTTAAAACAACAACGTATGAAAGCAGTCAGGTTTTACAACAGAATAATGTGCGCTTTGTCGCAAAAGATACATTTACTCAATGTGTGCTCAGATACTGTTATATAAGCACAATTGAGTTGTGTTAATTATGCGACATAGAATTGTCTTCTATACCACTATCAGGCTCAGAGAAAGTTGCCTAAGAGATTCTGAAATTTCAATATTTACCTTTATTATCAATTCCTTATAAAGATAAAAACATCTGGTACAAAGATTGCAGTCTTATTTAATAAGTCATTCTTTCTAGGTAGGTCATTATGAATAAAAACAGCATTAGTAGTATTAACGTAACGGATGTTCCGGCGCAACCGGTAACTCGCCCCAGCTGCAAATCTAAATGCGAAAGCGAAACCTTAACCTCAGCAATCAATCTGACCAAAGAATCTTCGTCAGCTGTGACAATTGCGCAGTCACAAATGCAGAAAGTAGCCCAGCACCCCTGCTATTCCAATGATGCACATCATAAATATGCACGTATGCATTTACCTGTCGCGCCAGCTTGTAATATTCAATGTAATTACTGCAATCGTAAATACGACTGCGCTAATGAATCCCGCCCGGGTGTGGTCTCAGAATTACTTACCCCAGAGCAGGCTTTAATCAAAGCGCAGGCTGTTGCCGGTGCAATACCACAACTGTCAGTAATAGGTATTGCCGGACCGGGCGATCCCTTAGCGAACCCGGAACGGACTTTCAAAACTCTGGAGTTAATTCGCGAGGCTATGCCGGATATAAAACTGTGTATCTCAACTAACGGCCTCACCTTATCTGATCATATCGATGAATTGGTGAGACTCGGTGTTGATCATGTCACGGTTACCTTCAATGCTCTGGATGAGAAAATTGCGGCGCAGATTTATAAATGGATTTATTATCAGGGTAAACGCTATGAGGGAGTCGAGGCAGGCAGATTATTAATTGAACGCCAAATAGCGGGGATCGAAGCGCTCTCTAAAGCCGGCATATTAACCAAGGTTAATTCGGTGTTGATCCCGGGAATAAACGACAAGCACTTACCTGAACTTAGCCGTGAGCTGAGACGCAATAATGTATTTTTACATAATATTATGCCGTTGATCAGTAAACCTGAGCACGGCACCTTTTTTGGTATGGTCGGACAAAAAGAGCCAACGGATGAGCAGTTGGATCAGGTACGTGAGCTGTCCGGCGGCAATGTCAGTCAAATGAAACATTGTCAGCAATGTCGCGCCGATGCAGTTGGTATGCTCGGCGAAGACAGAAGCGCTGAGTTTTCCATTAAAGGGATTGATCCGGCTGCAATTAATTATTCGCAGACCATGTTAGGACGAAGCCGCTTTCAATCGGCGATTATCAGTAGAGGCGGTTCGGAAACTCAGGCCTCTTTACTGGTGGCGGTCGCCAGTGGCATGAATGATCAAATAGATCTCCACTTCGGTCATACCGACTGCTTTAAAGTATATCTGATTATTCGTAATGCTCATTATTATATTGGTGAACGGAGAATCAAACGCTACTGCTCGGGCGTGAGTAGCTGCCCCGATGAAGGTGCTGACAATGAAGTTCCGCAAGCAAGTCATGAGTCAAGTTTAAACAAAACCATAAAAGCACTGCATGGTATTGATCTGCTGTTATGCTGCCGTCTCGGTCCTACGCCCAAAGAAGCATTAGAAGAAGCGGGCATTTTACCTAATGTTGATTATGCCTATCAGGCTGTCAGTGACGTATTGCCTGAGTTGTTCCCGCGTTATGCGGAATTAGCCGGTGCGAAATGGCGTAAACAACAAGGGATAGAGGCGTAAACATGGCATTACAGATCGGCAAGGATTGTTTTTCCTGTTACGCCTGTGAAACGGTTTGCCCCGAAGGTGCAATCAGCATTGCAGCGAACACCTTTGTGATAAACCCCAACCTGTGTAACGAATGCAGTGATATCAAGTCACCCAGGTGTATGGCGATCTGCCCTGAGCCGAATGCGATAAGCGTTGCTGATTAACTCACTGTTTCAGAAAAAAATGAACACAAACTCAAGTGCTTTCTGGCACCTGAGTTTGTTTACTCTCATACCCGCCACCATCAATTACATTTCTCCCGGACAAGGGATTCTTTTAGCGTGCAGTAGCATTGACTACAAGTTTACATATGACGCTCAGTTTTTTGTTCAAACATTTACATTTTTGGACGGAATATAAATCTCATGAGCCTGACGCGCCACCCTCACTGACAGAGCGCATATCCAGCCTATAATTTAAGCTACAGATCTTGCTCAGTGGTCATTCAAGCATGCTGTTCATACTCAAGGGCAACAATAAGGTCAATACTCAGCGCTGATCTACTACATTGTGAGCATATTGCGATGAGCGAAAAATTAATTGTCCAAATCAGAGGAGTTATTATGGAGAAGATTGCCATTTTTTCTGCGCTTGCCGGCCTGCTTGCCACAGGCATTAATTCATTTCTCAGGCGACCGAAAAAGGCAAGTCAAGGTGGTGCATTTCTCACCCGTTCGGAATTACTGGCACCTCCGATGTTTCGCCCTGCCTATAGCGATCGCATGGCGTATGTACTCGCCGAAATGTCCGCACTAGCCTATTTTAAATTTGAGAGCGAAGAGGAAGGAGCACTGCAGAAAATGGTCGATAAATTTCAGCAGTTAAAAGGCTCTGATGACAATCTCTTGGACGAGAAGGTCCGTGAGCTTCTTGTGGAGCTGCAGGAAGATCTTATGTTTAATAGGATCAGCGGCAAAGAGACGCTGGGAAAAATACTTAATAAGGTAGATTTTCAGCTGTTGGATACAATTAACATAAAATCCACTCAGGGCTTTGTATGCAAGCGCGCTAAAACGGGCGAAGCATCATATCTTGTTATTGCTTTCAGAGGAACCGAGAATGCCCTTGAAGACTGGCTTACTGACGCAAGTGCGGTGCCGGCATCGGATCTCCCTTCCGGGATCAAGGTGCACAAAGGTTTCTGGGACGCTTTGAATAAGGAGCCCAATGCGGAGAATACAAGTGTTCTGAAACGAATCACAGAGATTCTTGCAGGCAATGATGCGCAGGACGGCGAGAAAAAATTGCCCTGTTTTTTCACGGGCCACTCCCTTGGAGGAGCATTAGCACTGATTACAACCCGACAGATTGCGCCTGATATTTGCGGAGCGTGTTACACCTTCGGAGCGCCGCGTGTCGCTAATTACGAGTATTTCGCAACAATGAAGACTCCTGTATTTCGTGTTGTCAATTCAGCAGACATAGTGCCAAGGGTGCCGCCGGGCGCAGGAATGGCCATCTTGCTTAAATTAGTACAGGGATTGGGTTGGGTGACACAATTCATCCCCGGATCAGCTGAGCCGTTGGACTGGCTGGAAAAAAAGGTTGATCAGCTTAACGGCTACAGACATCACGGTGATCTGCGTTACCTTACTGATATCAAATCCGGTCAGTTTGAGGATGTGCGCCTGTTGAACAACCCGCCAATGATTGATCGCATCTGGTGGATGTGGCAACACGTTCGCAAGAGTTTTATGGAGCCGGTAAAGAGCCACGGTATGGCAATTTATCGCCTTAAGTTGCAACAAATTGCGAGCAGACGAAATGTCTAACCCACCTCGACTCTCAGCCGGAGGGGGCCTTCGCAACACAATCGGAATTTTGCTGCACTAAGCCAATAAAACACCACCTTTTATTATCGCTTAGTGCAGATATCAGTGTTCCCGCCTTTCTATATTAAGCAGCCAGCATTGCTAAAACTGATTAATAGACTAGGTTTATTTTATCAGGAGAAGCTGCTCAGCGCCCTTCTTGTAAAAACATAATACTTTTCCGTTTAAAAAGTATTCACTTTTACTGAAGCGATATGTCTGCAATGGAAATCTGCAATCTCAAAGACGTGAAGCGCTCAGAAAAATGATGCCTCTGAATTGTTTATACCAATTCCGTTAATTAGATGATCTATCTAGGCGTAGGAAAAATGAATGAAAGCAAGGTATTGATTACAGTAACTAGTTGTTCTAATTACACAAAATCGTATGGAACGATTTTGAACAGCTTTAGCTGGCCACAAAGTGGTGAAGAACAGGACGTTCTGAATCAAATCAATAACAAAGACTAAAACG
>NZ_JBFGZY010000107.1:0-14204 GCF_041586535.1 Psychromonas sp.
GGATCATGTGGCGGTGCTGCGCTAGATGCCCTGACGACTTATATCGAGCAACAAAATAGACCTAAGTAACGTTAATGCTTCGCAACAATGATTTTCATCACCGCCATGAATGACGGTGTTTTTCATCTAAATGGATAAATGGTTACAGATCTATCAGGAGTTTTTAAGTCCTATACAACACCTTCACCACGTGCCAGCCAAACTTGGTTTTTACTAAATGTGGGGTTAATATTTCACCGTTAAAAGCAACTTTATCAAATGCCGGTACCATCTGACCTTTTTTAAACTCCCCTAAATCGCCGCCCTTTTTACCCGATGGGCAACTTGAGTATTTTTTTGCCAGGGTCTGAAATTTAGCTCCTTTGTTTAACTGTAAAAGGATCTCTTCTGCTTGCTCTTTATGTTTCACGAGAATGTGCAAAGCTGCTGCTGTTCTGGCCATACTTACCTCAGTTTATTAAACAGCGTACATTGTAACACAAAACCGTCTTGTTCCCGCGCTAACTGGCATAAAAAAAGCCCTGAATTCGAATCAGAAAAAAGTAATGCAATGCCCCCCGGCAAATTACTCCCCTAAAGCCGGTTAATTTTGAAAAAGTTGCAAAAGAAAAACCTAAGCCAGTCTATTAGGCTGCTCCTCAAGCAGAGGTGGAGCACTTGGCGAACAAATTTAGCGGGAGAGGATGTCAATTCGGCGACTGCGCAGCGGCTTAAATGATGAATCGTCGCTCAGTGCTTAGCCGCCTGGAATTTTCCGGGGGGTAATATTGTTTTTTTTAAGCCAGGGTATAATATTATCAGCAGTGATGTGCAGATCCAGTTCGCCAGTTTCACTCTGTTTTATTACGATCCGTTTTACTTCAATACCTAGCAGTGATATTCGTGCTGAATCAATAAAGCGCAGTACATTTGGACAACGATCACAGGGTATTCGGCATACCGTTTTTACATCACAAAAAGCGGCTTGTTTAAGATCACCTATCAGTCCCTTAGAGGCCAAGTCTTGATAACTTACGGCGATTGTCTCAGACGACATTGTAAAGAACTCCTACTAATTGTGCGTGATAAAATAACTCTGAATTAGAACATAAAAAATCAATCTGTTTATTAAAGACCCAAATGGTGCCAATATCCATACTTATTGATGCATTTAATTGTGCTTTATGATAGAGATCGCTTTCTTTTAAAACGATTAATGTCAATATCTTATTAAGAATAGCTACCAGCAATCAAATAGTTATGATGATTTACTATAAAACAATAAAAAATAAATTAGTCACAAAAGCATTTGCTACACTAACACTTTAGCAATGCCTGTTTATCTATTTAATGAATACCTGACAGCTTATTAGTCAACGGCTATTTGTGTAAACGAAGTAAGGAATTTTCATGAGTTATATTGCAGTCCCACTAAGCGTCTTTTTT
Source organism: Psychromonas sp. (assembly GCF_041586535.1). Lineage (GTDB taxonomy): Bacteria > Pseudomonadota > Gammaproteobacteria > Enterobacterales > Psychromonadaceae > Psychromonas. The sequence goes on from NZ_JBFGZY010000107.1 coordinate 1,426, forward strand.
GTCTTTGTTGCACCACTCTGGTTATTCCTGCATTACCGCAGTAAAAAACAAACCGGCAAAGGATTATCTGCCGCTGATCAGGAACGGTTACAGGCACTTGTAAAACGTACTGAAGAGATGCAGAAGCGCATCGCTTCATTAGAATCTATTCTTGACAGCGAAGCACCGCACTGGAGAGAAAAATGAACAAAAAACAGCTCTACCGTGATCCTAAAAACGGCAAATTAGGTGGCGTGTGTGCCGGAATAGCGGAGTATTTTGACACTGAAGTCTGGCTTATCAGGTTACTGGTAGTATCAGCATTTTTATTCACCGCCGGATTTTTTGTGGTGATAGCCTATATCATAGCTTATTTGATGTTAGATGAAATGCCGGAAAAACAGCAGTGGCAGCAAAGTATTTATAAAAAGCATAATGTCAAAAAGAAGGCGTGGCAAAGCGGTGATTCTGCCCAGAAAATATTAGAAAACATCAGCGTAGAGTTAGATCAAATGCAGCACGACATTGAAAAATTAGAAGCTTATGTCACCTCATTTGAATATAAAATGAATCGTGAATTCACAAATCAAAAATAGCCTTTAAACGTGCGCAGCCATTCACCCAGCGCCAATAAAGTACGCTTCAATCATCGCCCTGATTATCAAAAAACAGCTATATAGCACCAGCGCAATTTTAACACATTGAAAAACAACAGAAATATAATTAAAGTGCCTTATGCTATCTTTAGCATAAGGCATTAGTTAAAATGAATGTTCAATTTACATTGAAAGGCATAATATGATTGCAATGCGTTTATTGAAAAATATTCTATCACTTTTTCTGCTATGCCAGATTGCGTTTTTTCCTTTAAATACTGCATTGGCAAATGCTAAGAAAGTGAATATTTCAGATCTCAATTATTCTGACCTGATCATATCTATTTACCGGCACTATCCGGACAAAAGTTTCTGGTCAAAAGCCCCGCTTAGAGATGAATTTGAAAAACAAATATCTATTCTTTTTTTTGCCGACATCAGCGATGATTTAAATGACAGGTATCAAGCATTAACAAAAGCCTCTGAACGAAAAGACTGGAAAAATTACGAATTGCTCGCATCGGATTTACTGTTGTTTTATTTATCATACAACGAGCAACTGATTGATAAAGGCAAGTCCTGGCTACTTGGCGACAACATCGCAAATAAGTTAAGACCACCATCAGATAAATCTGTTGGCGCATTTTTTAATGCCTATTCTGATCATGCCAGGTTGTTATATCTACAAAGGTTATCACCAATCTCTGATCAGAAAATGCCGCTCTATTCTAACCTATTGGTCCTCAACGAGGCGGCTGATAAAAATATCGAAAGGCAGAGAGTGACTGAATCTGTCAAAATAGGCGATACACTTCAAGAGAAAGGCATTCTGCTAAGCCGTTTACAAGTGGCGGGTGAATTATCAACAAAACTGAAAGAGCTGATTGAGTCGGAAAACCATCAGGAGTACAGCGCACAGCTCGGTAAAATTGTTAAATCATTTCAAATGCGTCACGGCTTAAAACCCGATGGCATAATAGGCAATAAAACCCGCTATTGGCTCAATATCAGCCGCCAGGAGCGGATCAGATTAATGGCCCTGAACATTCTTAGAGAGGCCTTATGGTCAGCTGATCAAGACAACAAAATAGTAGTCAACATCCCGGGTTATCAGATGTCCTATTGGGAAACGGAGAAAATGGTATTTGAAAGTAACATCATAGTGGGTCAGGTAAAACGTAAAACGCCTATCTTTACAGCCAAACTTGATTCAATTGTATTTAACCCGACATGGAATGTGCCTACATCAATAATGCGTGAAGATATTCTGCCAAAAGCATTAGTAAACAGTGACTACCTTAAACGGCACCGTTATGAAATTCTACAGGGCTGGCACAGTAACAAAGTGATAGAGGTGAATGCAATAGACTGGAGTTCGGTCACAGTTAACAATTTCCCCTATAGATTACGGCAAAAATCCGGGCGTGATAATGCCTTGGGTTTTTACAAATTTAACACCCCCAATAAAAATGCAATCTATTTACACGATACACCGGCAAAATATCTATTCGAAAGAGAAAATCGCGCCTTCAGTTCTGGGTGCATACGTGTACAAAAAGCAAAACAATTTACACTATTGTTAATGGACAGATCCGGTTATACATTTCAGGATTATAAAAATTACCGTAACAGCGATACCAACAGTGTGCTGCCCCTTAAGAAAAATATCCGTGTTTATACCGTCTATCAAACCGTTTGGGTAGACCAATCAGGTTTAACCCAATTCAGAAATGATATCTATGATTATGACAAACCGAGAAAGAGAAAAATTTCATAGTAAATGATGTTTATATTAATCAACAAAAACCATTTACAGTTCAATAACTAACCATTAACAATGGTGTTTTTCACTGTTGCTCTCTTGTTTTCAAGTTGACTGCAGTACAAAAAGTCAGTAGCTTTATTATTTTTGAAATCTATTGCTTTCTTTTTACTGTTGAGACTTATGCCAAAACCTGATTTAAACCGACGAAAAGCCATTTTAACCGGCATCGTAACCCTAGGCGCAACATGTATTCCGTCTGTTTCGTTTGCATCTATTTTTAAGGATTTACCCAGAAAACTGCACCTCAATAACCTCCATACGGGAGAAGAGCTGCAGACTTGTTATTTTGACGGTAAACATTATCAACGTGGTGAAATGAAAAAAATCAACCATTTATGCCGGGATTTTCGCCGCAACGAAATAAAAGATATGGATAAACGTTTATTCGACCAACTGGCCGCCATTCAAAAAATCATTGGCAGTAATAAACAAATTCACATTATCTCCGGTTATCGTTCACCGGAAACCAATAAAATGCTCAGGGCTAAATCCACTGGCGTGGCAAAAAAGAGCATGCATATGCTTGGACAGGCGATTGATTTTCGCGTAGAAGGTGTGCCGCTAAGTGAAGTTAGAAAAGCGGCATTATCGCTTAAAGCCGGAGGTGTAGGTTACTACCCGAAGAGTAATTTTGTCCACATTGATACCGGCCGGGTGCGCAGTTGGTCATAGTGAGAACTCAATAAAGCTAGACTTGTGGTTAAGAGACAGGCTGGCGGCCTGACTCTTAAGCAAAAATCTGCATAAATTTAGCGCTACAAATTATGAGGCTCGAGTTAAGAGCGACGAACTTCGCTACTTTAAACCAAGTCTGCTGACTGCGATCAGCAGACAGCAGAATTAGTATTATCCTTTACCGAGCTGCTTTCCCCAGACATTATTAATTAAACGCACATGCAGGGTTATCTCTTCGCGATCATGATACAGGTGCTTCGCCTGTAGTTCATATTGAAGACCTTCATTTTCAAACATATCCGTTAAGATTTTGATATCTTCAGCCGCTTCCTGATAACGTTTTTTCATCGGTAATTTCAGGTTAAAAATAGCTTCTTTACACCAGCCGTCAATCAACCATTGTGCCATCAGTTTAGCGACACGTTTAGGCTTCTCAATCATATCGCATACCAGCCAGTCTATATTTTTACGCTCCGGCTCATATTTAAAACCGTCAACCATATAATGGGTAACCTGTCCGGTATCCATCAGGCTTTGCGCCATTGCGCCGTTATCAATAGCCGTTACAAATAATCCACGTCTAACCAGCTGGTAAGTCCAACCGCCCGGACAAGCGCCCAAGTCAACGGCGCGCATACCTGAATGCAGCCTCTGCTCCTGCTCTTCCGCGCTCAGAAAAACCTGAATCGCTTCATCAAGTTTTAAGGTCGAACGGCTAGGCGCTTCACTCGGTGAGCGTAAACGGGGGATCCCCATATAAAACTCACTGCGGTTATTAGGCGCGGAAAAACCAATATAAGCCGATTTATTATCCAAAAAACATAGATGGTAACAAAGTTTATTGCGGTTCTCTTTGGCAGTCAGGCTGTTCTGTTTTTTTAATGCCTGACGCAGCGGTACGGTAAATTTACGGCAGAAAGTTAACAGTGGCTTGGTCTCATCGCCTTCCGGCGTTTCAACATAGAGATCACCACCTAAAGGCATATTGCGGGTAACTTCTAAAATGGGGCTAATGCGATCATCAAGCGGCAGATTATCCACAAATGCCTTAACACCAATCAACTGACGTGAGAAGATCAATTGTTTGTAATCAAGTTGTTTTAATAGATATTCCACTTGTTGCGGATCATAACATTGATAAAAAACATAACCGCTGTTACGTTTTGTTTTCACAAAACCAAAGACCTCTAAAGCCGTTGCTTTATCCTGCACTTCATTAGCGCAGTCATTCTCAAAGCCGGGACGGCAATATAATAAAATTCCTAACATACATTCCTCTGGAGCGGCTTCGAAAAAAGGCCGGTTTCCATTCTGTAAAACTAAATAATCAATTATTCCTGTAGGTCAGCAAACTAACAGCAACTAAAGTCCATGCGATAATTAACAGCAAACCACCAATAGGCGTCAGCATCCCTAGTATTTTTGTACCGGTCAAAACATAAAGATACAAACTGCCACTGAACAATAAAATGCCAGATGCAAAGGCAATTTTACTGGCCAGTAAAAAATAGCTGCTGATAAACAGAGATAAGATACAAACCGCAAATAAAGTCAGTGCATGAACGAGCTGATAAGTCACAGCTAATTGAAAATATTCAATTTGCTCGATACTCGCCCAGACGGAGAGCCCGTGACTGGCATAAGCTCCTAATGCAACGCCCGTTGCCCCTAATAAACAGGCAAAAATAAAAAACAGGCGGCTTGTATTAGAGAGCTTAATCTGCAGGGTAGGCATTATTCAGTATCAATAATTTCAAAACTTTTGGCCAGCTCATCCATCTGTTTCATCTGGCTCAGGAAAGGTTTTAATTTATCAAGAGGTAAGGCACAAGGACCATCACATTTTGCATTAGACGGATCCGGATGCGATTCAAGGAACAGGCCGGCAATGCTCTGTGACATGCCCGCTAAACCTAGTTGTACCACCTGACTGCGGCGACCATCGGCGCTGTCACTGCGGGCACCCGGTTTCTGCAGAGAATGGGTAACGTCAAAAATAACCGGGTAACCTGTTTCTTTCATGGTGCTGAAGCCAAGCATATCAACAACCAGATTATTATAACCAAAGCAGCTACCGCGCTCGCAGAGAATAATTTTGTCATTACCCGCTTCATTAAACTTGGTAATGATATGCTTCATTTCATGCGGCGCTAAAAACTGTGCTTTTTTCACATTGATTACCGCATTGGTCTTTGCCATCGCTTTCACCAGATCCGTTTGTCGGCTCAAAAATGCGGGTAATTGAATAACGTCAACAACTTCCGCAACGGGTGCCGCCTGATAGGGTTCGTGCACGTCGGTAATAATCGGCACATTAAAAGTATTTTTGATCTCTTCAAAAATACGCAGCCCCTCTTCAAGACCCGGTCCGCGGTAACTGTTTATTGATGACCGGTTCGCTTTATCGAATGACGCTTTAAAGATATAAGGAATATTTAGGGCCGACGTCGCTTCAACATAAGTTTCGACAACCTGCATCGCCAGATCACGAGATTCCAGTACATTCATACCGCCAAACAGAACAAACGGGCGTTCATTACCCACTTCGATATTGCCTACTTTTATTATCTTCTGGTTCATTATTTACTCACTTTAATCAATAATTAGTGTATTACCTGGGTATTAGTATCCAAATTTATCTGCCTGATTTGCCGTTTCAGCAAACCGACAATCGGATCCTCCGGAAACTGTTCAATAAAAAATTCAAAATCAGCACGCGCTAAATTCAAGCAGTCCAGCTGCTGAAATAAAAAACCGCGATCACGCACTTCAAATGCATCATTTGGATCAATGCGCAGCAGCATATCCGAGCAGCATAATGCCTGCTCTAAGGAGTCTTTTTGAATATACGCAGCCTTGATCACGTTAATTAAACGCGTGATGATGGTTTTGTTATCATCAGCCTCCAGCATTTGCGAGGTCAAACGGGCATGGTTGCCTAATTGTCCGCGCAGTTTAAGCTCCAGCAGGTGCTTTGAAGCAAGCTCTCCGGTAAAGGGATCAATAAACAGGGTTTCATTGGGCAAGTTAACACGCACAATAAAACCACTCGGAAAACAGATCCCCTGTGCGGTAAAGCCGCTCTCTTTCAAGAAGTCGAGCAATAACAGCCCCAAGCTGATGGGCACGCCTTTACGGCGCAATAACACCGTTGATATCAGCGCATTTTCGATTTTGAAAAAGGCTTTCCAGTCCCCCTGATAAGCCTGTTTCCGGTAGATACAATCCAGTAATGCAAGCAGTTTGGCTTTATCAGCCTGCGCAAAATCAGCTAGCTGGGAATTCAAAACGATATGCTGCAGTCGCAATGCGTGATAAAAATCAGCGGCCTTCATCCCGGTTAATTCCGCTTCAACAGCAACCGCAGCGTCGGTCAGCGAATGCGCTTCAAAATCAAATTGCGCATTGATAATAAATGCGTTTTTTTCGGTTATAGTCTCTGTTGTCATTTTTTACCCCAGCAATAAAATGGCTTGTTTACTGAACGCCAGTTGTCCGATATAAACGACCCAACCAAGCGCACCGGCAAAGGCTAAAAACTGCATACCCTTGCGGGTTTTTTCATGCAGTGCAACTTTTACTAATATTAAATAACCAACCACTGCCACTATTTTCTCAAGTAACCAGAAATGCTGCTCTGCAAACGGGTTGATCTGTAAAAGTCCCATCAACGCGACACCGAGCAATATAATCGTTAAATGTGTGTGCAGTAATATCTTTTTAAAAATAGGTTTTTGCGCATTTTTATGTCCACTTTCCATCCAGTAAAAAGACACTATAAAAAGTACAACCGCGATTAAAATCAGGGTTAAATGAGCATGTTTTAAAATACTGTACATCTTTCTCTCCGCGCAATGCGCTTATTATTATTTATACAAAGCCATAGTAACACGATCATTACCGCCGTAATCTTTGACTGTATTAACCTCAACGTAACCTAACTCTGCCAATAATTCTCTGACCGCAGCTGCCTGTTCAAAACCGTGTTCAAACAATAAATAACCGCCCTTTTTTAGATAATCCGGAGCCTGCTCAGCTATCTTTCTGATATCAGCCAAACCGTTTTCATCGGCCACTAACGCGGATATTGGTTCAAAACGCAGATCCCCCCGTTTGAGATGCACATCGTCTTTTTCAATATAAGGCGGATTAGAAACAATCACATCATACAAACCGTCCACGGCAGAAAACCAGTCACTTCGTTTAAAATAGACGTTATTCAATTTCAAATTCTGCCGGTTTTCACTCGCCAGCTGCACCGCTTCTGCACTGAAATCAACCCCGAGACAGTAAGCATCGGGCAACTCACTGGCCAGTGCTAAAATAATCGCCCCGCTGCCCGTGCCCAGATCTAAAATACGCGCATTTTGGGCGCAGTAGTTAAGTGCTGTTTCAACTAAAATTTCGGTATCCGGACGCGGTATCAGTGTCGAATTATTCACCTTTAAAGGCAATGACCAGAACTCCCGGGTACCGGTTAAATGCGCCACTGGCACACCATTAAGCCGCTGGATAATCAGTTCTTCAAAAGCGCTTTGCTGCTCTTTGCTGATATCTCGCTCAGGCCAGGTGAGCAGATAAATGGTTTCTTTCTGCAGCACAAAAGCCAGCAGGACCTGCGCATCTAATGATGCGCTGTCACTGGTCACTAAAGTGAAGGTTGCCCAGGTAAGCGCGTCATCGATACGCAATTAGAACGCCCCCTGTGATAATGCGGCGAGTTTATCTGCCTGATCTTCCTGTAGAATAGGCTCAAGCAGAGCATCTAAATCGCCTTCTAATACCTCATTTAAGCGGTAAATAGTCAAGTTGATACGGTGATCACTGACCCGTCCCTGCGGGTAGTTATAGGTGCGGATTCGTTCGCTGCGATCGCCACTTGCGACCAGGCTACGACGAATCGTCTGCTCTTCCGCACTGTTTTTTTCATCTTCAGCCTGTTGTAAACGCGCTTGTAAAACAGACATCGCCTGCGCACGGTTTTTATGCTGTGAACGCTGATCCTGACATTCTACAACGGTACCGGTTGGTAAATGGGTAATACGAATAGCGGAATCTGTTTTATTAACGTGCTGTCCACCTGCGCCCGATGCCCGGAAAGTATCAACTTTAAGATCTGCAGGATTGATCGAAATAGCCTCAGCTTCAGGAATTTCAGGCATCACCACGACGGTACAAGCGGAAGTATGAATTCGCCCCTGAGATTCAGTTTCCGGTACACGCTGCACTCGATGACCGCCGGATTCAAACTTCATAATACCGTAAGCACCATCACCATCAATTTTGGCAATCAGTTCTTTATAACCGCCCTGTTCGCTGACATTGCTGTTCATCACTTCAATACGCCAGCCTTTCTTTTCCGCATATTTACTGTACATACGGAACAGGTTGCCCGCAAAAATAGCCGCTTCATCACCACCAGCACCGGCTCTTATTTCCAGATAACAGTTACGGTCATCATTAGGATCTTTCGGCAGTAGTAAAATCTGTAAATCGTCTGCTAATTTTTCCACGACCAGCTTGGCTTCCTTAATCTCCTCCTTTGCCATTTCACGCATATCTGGATCATCGTCTTCGCTCATCATTTCAGCCGCTTCCAGATCGCTCTGGGCATTTTGATAAGCTTTAAAGCAGATCACAACCACTTCCAGTTGAGAGTATTCTTTGGTCAACTCGCGGTATTTATTTTGATCTCCAATCGTACCGGGATCACCCAATAACGCTTGAACCTCTTCGTAACGTTCAATCAGACCTTCCAACTTTGCAACAATTGATGCTTTCATATTTCTCTCTTTATTCTTCTGCTCACCCGGTACAGGTGCAACTTAATCTTCTTTATTCAGGCCTAAGGCATTACGTAATAAAACCAGTTCATCGTCATTACCTCTGCGACTGACATCGGTCAGTGCCTGGCTGGGATGATGGATTAGTTTATTGGTTAATTTAAAGGCTAGTTCTTTTAACACATTTTCGGCTGGTGCTCCGTTTTGTAACGAAGCGCAAGCACGTAGTAATAATTCATCGCGTAACTGCTCGCTGTTTTCACGGTATGCGCGGATAGACTCAACTGCTTTTAAAGATTCAATCCAGGCAATAAAGTCGCCGACACAATCTTCAATAATTTTTTCTGCTTCTATTGCAGCCACCTGACGAGCTTGTTTATTCTCTTCGATAATACCGTGCAGATCATCAACACTGTACAGATAAGCATCGTTTAACTCATCAACTTCCCCTTCAATATCACGCGGTACGGCGATATCGATAAATAACATAGGTTGATGACGGCGCGTTTTTAACGCTTTTTCCACCATCCCTTTACCAATAATAGGCAGCGGACTGGCTGTTGAAGATATCACAATATCAGCTTGCCCGAGATGACTTGGAATCTGCTCTAGAGTGATCGCCTGAGCATCAAACTGCTCCACCAACCCCATTGCGCGCGACAAGGTACGATTAGCAATAGTAATATTAGGCACCTGGTGTTCAATCAGATATTTACCAACCAATTCGATGGTTTCACCCGCTCCAATCAATAACACCCGGCTTTTAGATAAATCGCTGAAAATCTGTTTTGCCAAACGCACAGCAGCAAAGGCAACGGAAATAGCATTTGCTCCTATTTGGGTCTCAGTGCGGACACGTTTGGCCACAGTAAAAGCATGCTGAAACCATTTGTGAACCACTTTATTTACCGCTTTAGCCTGACTGGCAGTGGCAAAGGCCTGTTTTATCTGCCCTAAAATTTGCGGCTCACCTAATACTAATGAATCCAATCCACAGGAAACACGAAACAGATGCTGTACGGCCTGCTCATCCTGATAACAATACAAACTGGCTTTTAATTTCTTTTCATCGATTTGGTGAAAACCACAAAGCCATTTAATAACTGCATCACAGTTATGTTGCGTTAAATTGCAATATATTTCAGTGCGGTTACAAGTTGAAACAATAACCGCTTCGACCACCGTGCGCTGCGCTAATATTTGTTGGTAAGCATCTAATAAAGCATCAGGAGAAAACGCGACTTGTTCGCGCAATGCGACAGAAGCAGTTTGATGATTAATTCCTAAGGCAAATAGAGGCATTCAATAAATTCACAAAGCAAGTTAAACGGTTAGCGGAGAGACGGGAATTCTACGGACATTTACACAGAATTTAAAGAAGTCGATGCAGTTCGTTTAAATTTAAGCGCATTATCTGCCTATTAAATAGGTAACATGGTACAAACAAAGCAGAAACACTAAATTTTTTCGTTAATATTTTTACAAGTCAGCAGCCCTTGGGTATTATCATTGTTATTAATATCCACTCACCTCCACTAAGATGTTGTTTAAACCATGCCTATTAAAAATATCGTTGCCTCATGCTTTTTAATTTTTTCATTATCGGGATGCTCATTTCTGTACGATACTTTTGTTTATCAAATTGATGTGACCCAGGGTAATTACATCGAAGATGATAAATTAGACCAGATAACACTGGGGATGTCTCAGGAACAAATTATTTTTATTCTCGGCTCGCCGATGCTGATTGACCAGTTCGACTCCTCAAAGTGGTACTACATCCGTTATATTAAACCAGGCGGCAAAGCCAGCCAGCAGGATACTGTCGTACTGACCTTTGCTAATCAGCAGCTAACTGATATTTCAAGATCAGGAAAAATCACCGAAAACCCGCTTATTAAAAGCCCACGCAGCAAAAATGCGCCAAATGCCGCAGCGGAAGATCCAAGCAGCAGCAGCGATCGGCAAACAAGCAATCCAGGCCCTGTCACTGAGTAATTGCAATAAATAACCTAGCAAAAAAAGCCAATAAATGTTATTGCATTTATTGGCTTTTTTTATTCCATGATACTTTATTTTTTAGCCATTTTGGCCGCACGTAATTTGCGCATCTCTTTCGGATCGGCAATTAAAGGCCGATATATCTCGATTCGATCTCCCGCTTTGACCCGCGTCGATAACTTTTCCGGGCGACTGAAAATACCCACCACAGCTTCGCTTGGAATAATTTCGGGAAAATAAGTGTTGATCCCGGATAAGTTTATACACTCTTCCAGAGTACTGCCGACCGGCACAGATAGGGAAAGTAAAACTTGTTTATCGGATCGGCCATAAACCACTTCAATATCAATCAACTCACTCATAAACTTTCCTATCGTATTCCGTAAACTACTTTCGCACGGCTGGAAAAAGATTTCACCATAGATCCTACCAGCTCATTAAAAATACGGCCAAAAGCAAGCTCAACCAGAGAACTATTAAATTCAAAGTCGAGATCCAGGTTAACTTTACAGGCCTGCTCATCAAGTTTGGTAAAGGTCCACCCGCCTGTTAAATGTTTAAAAGGGCCGTCCACTAAATTCATCAAAATACTCTGTCCATTTACCAGGATATTTTCAGTGGTAAAAGAGTGACTGATACCTGCTTTTGCTACCTTAACAGAAGCGCGCATAGTATTTTTATTCGCAGCTAATATATTGGCATCAACACAGCCCGGTAAAAACTCAGGATAAGCAGTTACATCGTTAACCAATTGATACATTTCTTCAGCGCTATACATCAGTAGCGCACTACGGGATACTTGTGCCATCGGCTCTCCATACTGTAAAAGTGCTATATTACACGATCAGTACCGTCAGGAAAAAAATAAATCGTTATTTTATGCTAAATTTCAGCAACTTTTGTACAATACAAATAGCAATTTAAAAATGTCACTTTATAATGCGAGTCTATGGCTAAAAAAAATAAAAAAACTAAAAACAACGAAAATACGATTGCACGCAACAAACGTGCTAGTTTTGAGTACCATCTTGAAGATCGTTTTGAAGCAGGTCTTGAATTACAAGGTTGGGAAGTAAAATCGTTACGCGCAGGCAAAGCGAATATTGCCGACAGTTATATTTTCCTGAAAAACGGAGAAGCATGGCTGTTGGGCGCAACAATTCCGCCTCTTAACGCGGCATCTACGCATGTCATTTGCGATCCGCTGCGTTATCGTAAATTACTCCTTAACAAACGTGAAATCGAAACCTTAGTGGGTAAAGTCGAACGTCAAGGGTACTCTATTATCCCTATCTCTTTATATTGGAAAAAAGCATGGGTCAAAATGTCCTTTGCCCTGGCAAAAGGTAAGCAAGCCCACGATAAACGAGCCGATGTAAAAGATCGTGAATGGCAGGTACAGAAAGAACGTATGATGAAACACGACACCCGTTAATGTTTAAAAATGCTTAAAAGCATAAAACTTATTACAAAAAACAATTAAAGTGATGCAGATAACACTTTCATCACAATATAACATCTGTTATATTAACCACGTTGCCGTTAGTTAATAGCGATAACCACCGGGGATGATTTAGGACTCGACGAGATTCTTGAAACCCAAGGTGCATGCCGAGGTGCGGCTGGCCTCGTAAAAAAGCCGCAAAAGTTATAGTTGCAAACGACGATAACTACGCTCTAGCAGCTTAGGCTAGCTAGCCTTCCACCCACGTTTCTCCTATGGGCAGGGATTCGGAAGGTCATTTACATTTGGATAGCGAGGGAACCTTGTTCGAGGGTGAACCGCGAAATAGTATCGGACTCGCTCTAGGGTATCCTGTCAGTTGGAGATCACTGAGTTAACTAAAAAACTGACTAAGCATGTAGTACCGAGGACGTAGGTTTTTCGGACGGGGGTTCAACTCCCCCCATCTCCACCAC
>NZ_JBFGZY010000108.1:0-14195 GCF_041586535.1 Psychromonas sp.
ATAAAATTGAAAAATGTCGCGATCGCACACTTCGTGTGCGTTACTGAAGGTAAGATTGGCCTTGGAATCATGATAAAATCCAAGACCGAACTGAGGGGGTACTAAAAATACGCTGTTTCTGGATGAGAACTAGCTAGCATTTATTTTAACAAGCATAAATGATCAGATAATTAATCTGATTGGTATTATTCATCCAGGCGGTAATAAATGTTTTTGCAATGCTTTTGGATTCATCGCGGAGAATACACGATTATTTAAGGAAATGATGGTGTGATATTTGTCACTATGTATGAGCAAACTGGCTGTTTATTTTCCAGGAACCACGTGATTTAGCCTTGGCAGTGCCGTAGGTACGTTAACTGGGTCATATATTGTTATAAAAAAAATGTTAAATATTATTATTAGGCTATAATTTTTTTAAATTACTTTTAATTTTCACATTTTTTAAGGACAAAAAATATGCGAATTGTAGCCGCCTTATGTATCACGAGTTTTACCACGGTCAGTACGTTGGCTGAAAAATTCGAACCCGCCCCAGTTTTCGATTATTTTGTTCCGCAGTTTGAATCCATTGTTAGATATGATGATAATGTTTATACAAGTGACGTTAAATCAGAAAGTTCTTTTATCACATATTTAATGCCATCAATTAAAGTTAGAAATAATGGGGTTGTTAACCGTTATGGAGGGGAATATAAGTTAATTTCTTCATTCTACTCTGATGGTGTCGATGACAGCGATGATGTCAGCGACCATCTCTTTTCATTGTTTTCATACAATGAATACACTTCTAGGCATCGAACTGCAGTTGACCTTTCTTATGATAAGTTACACGAAAACCGTGGTTCAGGACTTACGGAAGACCTGAACTTTTCGCTTGTTAAGTCACCAATTCAATATGATGACTTCGACGGACGCCTTTATTATCAGTTTGGTGGTCTGCGGGCGAAGATGCGTATCGGAGCTGGTATCTCCTATCATGATAAGCAATATAACAATTACAAAGATATAACTAAACATAAAGACCTAGATAAAACCACATTTTTAGCAGATGTTGATTATCAAGCTGGCGATATAACTTTTTTAACATTTGATCTTTCCAGTGCAGATATTAGTTATAAATACACATCCCCGGGTTCTGAATCAAAAAACAATAAAGATAATAGATTTCTTGTTGGTGTTTCTTGGCGGGGAGTGAGCAAAATACATGGCTCTGCTAAATTTGGTTATCAACATAAAAAATATGATGAATATAAACAAGGTCGGGATGATTTTAATGGTTTTACAACGTCAGTTACTATCAATTGGAAACCGATTCAGCGTTCTACGTTGTCTTTAGTTACAAGTCGAAGCGCAGAAGAATCTGCTACTGTTGGTGATTATATAAATAATGTTTCAGGAACGCTTGGTTGGGAACATGAGTGGTCATATAAAATTGATACAAGTTTACAATTTAGTTACCAGGATAAAGATTATGTTGGTGCCGAGCGTCGAGATAAAATATCTGATTTTAATACGGAGGTTGTCTATGGTTTAAGTCGCAGATTAAATTTAGCCCTTGGATATAATTACACCAATTCAGATTCTAATGTAGATAACGTAAGCTATGACAGAAATGTATTTAATTTTTCTTTTAAAGTGAGTCTATGATGAAAAAATTTATAAAGCTTTTTTCTTTAATTATATGTTTTATCTATCCGTTACAATCTATTGCATATACTGATTATGTTTTGGATACAGGTGATGAAATTCGAATCGTAGTTTATGATGAGCCTGATCTTACTGTCAGGTTGTTTATAAGTGATGATGGTTATATTAATTTCCCGTTTATTGGTAATGTTTTTGTTACGGGGAAAACCACGGTAGAGGTCCAAAATATAATTCATAATGGCTTAAAAGGTGATTACTTAGTTAACCCTTCGGTACAGGTTGATGTAGTGACTTACCGGCCATTTTTCATTCACGGCGAGGTAAAAAAACCTGGTGCGTACCCCTATAAACCCGGCTTAACCATTAATCAGGCGGTTGTCTTAGGGGGTGGTTTTACTGAAAGAGCATCAGCCTCGAAGATTTATATTAAAACGGGTAAAGACAGTGGTAGTTCAAGGACGAATGTTTTACTAAGTTATAGTGTTTCACCTGGTGACACTATCATAGTTGAACAAAGTTTTTTTTAAACAGTGAGGTTATATCATGATGCCGTTAATAAATAAACCTGAACAAGAAGTGATGGTAGATCTTAAAAAATATTGGAGAATTGTATTAAAATCTAAATTGTTGATTGTTACTTTTGTATTACTTTCTACTGTTCTTGCTATATTTATAGTGCAGAATATAACCCCAATTTACCAAGCCACATCTTCATTATTGATTAAAGCAGATAAGGAAAATACAGTATCAATTGATGCCGTTGCTTCTTTTGATCCATCCAGACAAGATTATTTTTCAACACAATTTGAAATTTTAAAATCACGCTCAGTAACGGAACAAGTTATTGATGAATTATTTCTTTTAACTAATCCTGAGTTTTTACCAAAACCGAAAAATCCGACCATACTCAAGATCGAGGGCTATCTTGAATCTTTTCTTGCAATGGATAAAGATGACGCTCTCAAAGAAAATATTATGGATCTTAGAGGTGAAAAAGTTAAGCTAATTGAAACATTTCAAGAAAACCTGTTAATTAAACCAGTTCGTAACACACAAATAGTCAATATTTCTTTTGAGGCCAAAGATCCCCTACTGGCTGCACAAGTTGCAAATACCATTGGTGATGTTTATATCAGACAAGAAATGGAAGCGCAGCTGAATATAACCCAAAAAGCAGTTTCCTGGTTAAAGGTAAGGCTAGGGCAGTTACGAGACAATTTAGATCTATCTGAGAATAACTTACAAACATACAGGGTGAAAGAAAACTTAATTGATATTGGATCAAAAGGCGTAACAAGCATTGCAAGTGATGAATTGGAAAACCTTACAAGCAGTTACTTAGCTGCCAAAAAAGCCCGTTTTGAAGCGGAAACGATTTCTCTTTTTGTCGGTAATGTAAGAAGGAATAATATTGATGCTTTACTGTCCTTGCCTGAAATTAGTGACCATACCCTTATTAAAGATCTTAAACGTGTTGAAATAGAAGCTGAAAAAAAGGTTTCAGAATTTAGTTTCCGCTACGGTAATAAACATCCCAAGTCAATTGCAGCAAAAGCTGAACTTGCAGCAGTAAGAAAAAGTTTGCAAGAAAGGGTTGGTAAATTAGTTCAAGGAATTGCAAAAGAATTAAAAGCAGCTGAGGATAATGAACGCCGCTTTGAAGTGGAACTGCAAAAAGAAAAGCTTAAATTTCAACAAATAACAGATAAAGAACAAGAATATCTGAAATTACAAGCAGAAGTTGATGCAAACCGTAAACTGTATAATACTTTCTTAAACCGTTTCAAAGAGATGGAAAGTACAACAGATTTAGAAATTCAGCAAGCCCGTATCATTGATTTTGCTGAAGTACCGTTAACTCCAGTAAAACCCCAAAAAATATTAATTGTTGGAGGGGTTTTTGTGGCATCACTTGCTTTTGCTATTTTATTCACTCTAATAATTGATTCTTTAAATGACAGGTTTAGAACGTCAAACGACGTTGAATCAAAACTTGGAATGCGCATATTGGGTTTAATTCCTTTAATCAAGAGCAAACGGAAAACACCTTTAGGGGTATATGCTTATTTTGATGAAAAATATAATGTTTTTGCGGAGGCAGTGCGGACATTAAGAACCGCTTTAGTTTTATCGCATATTGGTGCTGATAATAAGGTTATTTTAGTTACCTCTTCAATACCTAAAGAAGGCAAAACAACTACCGCCATTAATATTGCATTTTCACTGTCACAGATGGGGAAAACGTTATTAATTGAAGGTGATATGCGTCGCCCAAGTTTTAGTAAAGCATTCAGCCTACCGCCTTACCAAAAAGGTTTGTCAAACCTAATCTCCGGTACAGAAAAAATGGAGGATGTTATTATTCAGGGAAAACATGGTTTGGATATACTGACGGCAGGTTTCATACCAACAAATCCGATTGAGTTATTATCATCAAGTAGGTTCGATCAAATTTTAGCAGAATTAAAGACCAGATATAACTATATTATTATTGATTCCGCACCTACTCAAGCTGTTAGTGACTCCTTGGTGATAGCGCAGCGCTCTGATTCTGTCGTGTATGTGGTTCGTTATGAAATGACTAAACAATCTGTTGCTAAGAAAGGAATTGCTCGTTTACTTGAAGTTGATGCGAAAATAGATGGTATTGTTTTAAATCAAGTAGATGTACACAAAAGTAGCAAAGAAGATAGTTTTCATGGTTATTATGATTATTATGGATACAGTAACGGCGAAAAAAAGGCACAGTAAATCATTCTATCTAACTGCTGTTTGTAAATTCAATCTTGACGCGGCCTTCAAACGCTATCATAAAGCGATTTTAGGCCGTTTTCCAATTCCCAATTGCTATTGTCCATTACTTTGATACACCCCTCGCAACAAGATAATTTATTTTTAGTGGAATCTCCGGTAGGCGCACCTTTGCGATTAATTATTTTTCGAGGGAAAGCATTTGATCGCGCCGAGAGGTGTGCCGCCCAATTCCTCTCAACAAACAGCAAAGCGCTTTGAGCCGACCCTTCGGGCAGCGCTTATTGGCTTTTTCTACTACGTTATTGCCTGCTTATTTGAAATAACTACACTACGCAGCCTCTCCTTGCATAAAGAAGCAACAAACTGCTGCAAAAACAATCTTGAAAGATCAACAGACCCTAAGTAAAACATTAAATATTGATAGTTTTTATATCATAGGGGAAAAATCACGGTTAAATTTCACATAATGATCAATAGGAAAAAGAGAAAGTAGAAAAATTTTATCAATATCAATATAAAAATTTTTTCGATCATGACGACAAACAATTATCTATTGCGTCTCGGACTCGTTTTATACCCGCTGATCATAAAGCGGGTTAACCAGCGCTGCTTATATAACAGTCTGCCCTGCAGATTGAACATTCTGCGAGCTTAAGGCGTTATCTGGCTGAAGCTTGAGGCAATAAAGGCAATAATAAGTCAGCAGAGCGCGGTGAAGAACCGCCATGCGATTCAAGTAAGCACTAGAACGTATAATAATTACATTATTAATGTAATTATTATATATTCAGATAAAATCTGTTTCACAATTAAAAAAAGAAGTGTTCACTATGAGTTCTAATTCGTTACTTGAAGAGCTGATGCAGGCATTGCAGTGTTTGCCCGGTGTTGGCCCTAAATCAGCCCAGCGTATGGTTTATCATCTACTGGATAAAAATAGAAAGGGGGCTTTAAATCTCAGTCATATGCTGGAAAGAGCGGTTAATGAAATAGGGCATTGTCAGCAATGCCGTACCTTTACCGAACAGGATTTATGCGCTATCTGCAGTAATGATAAACGTAATAAAAACGGCATGATTTGTATTGTTGAAATGCCTGTGGATGTTTTAGCCCTTGAACAAACCGCGTTATTTTCCGGTACCTATTTTGTGTTAATGGGTCACCTTTCTCCTCTCGATGGCATCGGGCCGGAGCAGCTTGGCTTGCCACTGCTTGAGCTACAACTTGCTGCGGGGGAGCACAGTGAAATAATCTTAGCGACAAATCCGACTGTTGAAGGTGAAGCGACAGCTTATTATATTGCTGATATAGCCAAAAAACATGGTATAAAAGTGAGTCGTATCGCGCATGGCGTACCGGTAGGAGGAGAACTGGAGTTTGTCGACAGCACGACACTTTCGCATTCATTTTCAGGGCGATCAATTATTTAATGGTTAGCACCTGGCAGAATACGGAGTACAAAATGCAGTTGTTTTGATTTGCAGTTTTTCTGCTTCGTAGCAATTTCCGGTAAAGAAGTATTAAAAAGGGCGGTTAACCGCCCTTAATTTTTTATCACTTGAGACTTACTTTTTCTTTTGTCCTTTAAACTTAAAGGCTTTGTCAGGCTTGGCTTTTCCGCCAGTATTGCCGGCCTTTTTTTCAAGCTTAACCGGTTTGCTGCTGCCTAATTTAGCTGCTGCTGATTTTTCCTGTTTAGCATTTCCCGTCGCATTCTTAAATTGTGCAGAGCCGGTAAAGCGTGTTACTGCATTGCGCGCAGGTTTATTGCTGACCTTGGCAATTTTACCCTGCTTTTCATTGCGTGATTCAGGTGGCACTAAATGGTTCGGGCCCGTACCGATTAGCTTTCTTGCCAGACCTAATTTTTTCAAGGTTTCACGGATCAGCGGCCAGTTTTCCGGTGCATGGTAACGTAAAATCGCTTTATGAATTTTACGCTGGCGGCCACCTTTGGCGGTGATCACCTCTTCGCTGTCTTTCGCAATTTTGTGTAACGGGTTCTTTTCCGTATGGTACATGGTTGTTGCGTTCGCCAGAGGAGAAGGGTAAAAATTCTGTACCTGATCGAGTTTAAAATTATTACTTTTCAGCCATAACGCCAAATTGATCATATCCTGATCTGTTGTCCCCGGATGGGCAGAGATAAAATAGGGAATCAGGTATTGTTTTTTCCCTGCCGCTTTTG
The DNA here is from genome assembly GCF_041586535.1 of Psychromonas sp. Lineage (GTDB taxonomy): Bacteria > Pseudomonadota > Gammaproteobacteria > Enterobacterales > Psychromonadaceae > Psychromonas. The sequence continues at coordinate 6,593 of NZ_JBFGZY010000108.1, forward strand.
AGTATTTTTCAAACATGTTTTTAAATGCTTCATAACTACTCATGGTCGGCTTCATCATTTTATCCAATGGGCCTTTCTCGGTATGTTCAGGTGCAATTTTCAGATAACCACCAACATGATGCTCAACCAGCTCTTTTACGTAACGCGGATCTTCAACGGCAATATCATAACGGACACCCGAAGCAATTAATATTTTCTTAATCCCGGAAAGCTTACGGGCTCGACGATAAAGATTAATTGTGTGCTCGTGATCAGTATTCATATGATGACAAATATCAGGGAAAACACAGCTTAAGCGCCGGCAGGTTTGTTCAGCTTTGGGGCTCTTACATTTCAGACGGTACATATTTGCAGTAGGGCCACCCAAGTCAGAAATAACGCCGGTAAATCCGGGCACCTTATCGCGGATAGTTTCAATTTCTTTAATAATAGAGTCTTCAGAGCGGCTCTGAATCACGCGTCCTTCATGCTCTGTAATCGAGCAGAAAGTGCAACCGCCAAAACAGCCGCGCATGATATTAATGGAAAAACGGATCATATCGTAGGCAGGGATTTTTGCATCACCATAAGCAGGATGAGGAATACGCTGATAAGGTAATCCGAAAACCGTGTCTATCTCTTCCGTGGTGAGCGGATAAGCAGGAGGATTGATCCACACTAATCGTTCACCGTGGTATTGTGCTAAGGCGCGTGCGCAGCCGGGATTAGTTTCTTGATGCATAACCCGCGATGCATGGGCATAAAGTATTTTATCGCGGCTTACCTGCTCATAGCTTGGCAGCTGAATGTAGGTTTTCTCCCAGGGCTTTTTCTTGGCCGGACGATATGCTTCCGGTTGAATGGTAATGACCTGCGCCGAATCGCTGTCGCTTTGATCTGCTAGTTTTTGTGTCGCGCAGGCAACATTGATATCGGCGTAAGGATTGATAATAGGATCAATTTTGCCGAGTTGATCAACTTTACGTGAATCTATACCATCCCACTCCGGTAAGGCTTCTTTGACCAAAATAGCGGTGCCGCGGATCTCGGTCAGATCGCTGATCGCTTCACCCTGCGATAAACGGTGAGCAACTTCCAAAAGCGGTCTCTCGGCATTGCCATATAATAAGATATCGGCTTTTGCGTCAAGAATAACCGAGCGGCGCACCTTGTCCGACCAGTAATCATAATGGGCAATACGGCGTAAACTTGCTTCAATACCACCAATGACAACCGGCACGGATTTATAGGCTTCTTTACAGCGTTGTGTGTACACCAATACGGCCCGATCCGGGCGTTTACCACCTTCATTGTTTGGTGTGTAGGCATCATCGTGACGCATACGGCGCTCAGCAGTATAACGGTTAATCATGGAGTCCATATTACCTGCAGAAACGCCAAAAAACAGATTAGGTTTCCCCAGCGTCATAAAGGCGTCTTTACTCTGCCAGTCTGGCTGAGCAATAATACCAACACGGTAACCTTGTGCTTCAAGGGTCCTGCCGATAACAGCCATACCGAAACTGGGGTGATCTACATAAGCGTCGCCGACCACTAAAATAATATCACAACTGTCCCAGCCGAGCTTTTGCATCTCCTGGCGTGACATTGGTAAGAATGGCGCAGCTTTTTCGTTTCTGGATTTAAATTGCGGGTATGAGAAAAGGGGCCTTTCAGCTTGTAATAGATCAACGCTCATTATTTTTGCCTAACTAGAAAATGAGCGCTGATTATACAGGAGAATTTCAACTCTGCGATGCTTTCTTAACCATGTTATTTTTGCGGGTTAGGGAATATTAAGGGGCTCTGCAAGTTTACCGATTAATTGACCAGTTTCAACTTTGACATTATTAAGCATTACATCAATCACATCACCCAGTTGTAATTCCGTTTGCTGTCCGATTAATACTTGGCCAAGATCTTGATTACAATCGATTTTTTTTGCATCCTTGCTGTCTTTGCATAACAGAGAACCGGGGATAAAAAAAGTCGCACCGTTTTCCTGTATTCTGACCCGGATACCGGCTTTAATAATATCAAAAATCTCCGCTTTATAGCACCATTGTGAATCCACCTGATCTTTTAAATACTGACTATAGAGCAGGTTATTAACGTCTCTTTCGGCCAAACGCTGTAATTTACGCGCCTCATTGAGTAATTGCCCGATATCACTGTCGATCTGGATATTATCCTGTTGCAGCAGAACCGATTTAATCAGACGGTGGTTGAGTAAGTCACCGTACTTGCGGATCGGTGACGTCCACGTCGCATAGTGCGCAACACCCATGGTGAAATGTGCTTCCGGTGCATTTTTGATGTCGGCATAACTGAGTAGCTTACGCAAACGGTGATCCAGATAGCAGTTATGCAACTGGTTGGTCTGCTGGCGAATTTTAGTATAGCCGGCAACCGTTGATAATGTTTCGCTATCAGTGGTTATGCCGTACTCAGCTAATAAAGCCACTGCTTTTTCTAAACGTTCGCTGGCGAAACCGGAATGGGTGTTAAAAACGCCTTGCTGCTTATGTTTTGCTAAAAAGTTACCTGCGCAGATATTGGCGGCAATCATGGATTCTTCAACCAGGCGGTTGGCACTGCGTCTCGGTTCGCATAATATCTCGTATACCTCACCTTTATTGTTCAGTTTTAAGGTGTAATCGGGCTGGTTTTTAAACACTACATTATTATCTGAACGCCATTGCAGGCGCTTTAGAGAAAGCTGATCCAGAGTGTGCAGCTGCTCTGCAAGTTGGACGTTTGGTTGCCAATCATTATGACCAGAGCCTTCATTTTCAAGATAATTGGAAACATCATTATAGTTAAGACGGTAGTGAGATTTGATCCACGCGGCATAAAACTCGGGTTCGCCGCTAAGTTCTCCGTCCTTATTGATGTGCATTGTGCAGCACAAAGTAGCCCGTTTTTCACCTTCTTTTAATGAACAAAGGCTGTCACTTAAATCTCGTGGCAGCATCGGTACGTTAAAGTTTGGTAAATACAGGGTAAAGGCACGTCGTTTAGCTTCAGCATCCATTTCACTGTTTTCCGGTACATAGGCGGAAGGATCTGAAATAGCAATGGTCAACTTCCAGCCGTTTTCATCGCTTTCGACGTATAGAGCATCGTCCATATCCTGAGTATTAACGCCATCAATGGTGAAAAACGGGTATTTAGTTAAATCGCTGCGCGGTAGCTCCGGATCCATTACTTTCCATGGATGATCAAACTCCGGTGCTTTGTTAGGCAAATTATGGGTTGCCACTGTCAATAAACGATAGGCAAAAGGATCATTCGCATCGGCTATTTTTTCGATTACCTGGGTTAAAAAGCCATTTCCTTCCAGAGCATGATGTACTAATTTAACTTTTACCCAGTCACCATCTTGATAACCCTGTGCCGCTAAAGATTGTGCACCCTTAATTTTAAAGAAACCTTTTAACAGTGGATTCTTCGGCACAAGAGAAAAATTTTTCTGTTTGCTCACCAGCCGGGCAATAAAAACATCAGATTCTGTTTTCTTCAGCTGATTTGGTTCTGCAGTTGATTTATCACCATTCTCTCGAATGAATGCATTAATACGATCACCGTGCAATACCTTTTTCATCTCATTCGGGGGAATAAAAAAACGTTTACCTTTATCTGTTTCTAAAAAGCCATATCCACGATCAGTTGCTTTAACCGTCCCCTGACGTTTGGGAATATTTTCTTGAATTTGTTGTTTTAATTGACTTAGCAACGGATTGTTCTGAAACATAAAATAAAACCTTAAATAGATGTCGGTATAAACAGCCGGTGATGAGGGAAAAGGAAAGCTGCTTAACAGAGTTGAATATAAAGGTGATTAGCTTTTAATAAAAGAGGCAATTGTATAAAAATGGCAAATATAAAATAATTTCAAAAAGTACTTGGCTTTTTCGTTAAACCTGTTTAATATGCGCCTCGTTCCGGAGGGGTGGCAGAGCGGCTTAATGCACTGGTCTTGAAAACCAGCGAGGGTTAATAGCTCTCCGAGAGTTCAAATCTCTCCTCCTCCGCCATACATAAAAAGCCCGCTGTAAAAACAGCGGGCTTTTTGCGTTTATAGCCTTGTTATTTGAAAAAGGGCGCAGGGGCTGGCCGCCTTGTTTTATTCGTGAAAAAAAACCACTGCGGGCAGTGGTTTTTACATTGTTATTAAAGTGTCAAGCTGACTTTAAGCTGAAGCCTTATTTATTGAAGCGACGCAGTTGCGATACTACCTTAATCAGCAAAGTGACATTATCTTGTTCATCGTCAAGTTCATTACCCTGCCAATCTATGCTGCTGATGTGACCATCATTAGAAAATTGTGTAATTCGCTCTTTTTCATAAACCACATACTGGTTTAAATCCCCGGAAAGCAGATATTGACGCTCTCTGTCATCAAACAAACTTTGTCCGCTACTGTATAAATTTGCTTTGGATTGGCTGCCTAATACTCCCTCCATCAGCGTAGGGACAATATCAAAATGGCTGGTCATACGCGAAATCTGAGCAGGATCTTTACCCGGCCATAATATCACCAGCGGGACGTGGGCATCGTTTATAACGCTTTCCGCATAGCGATTTTTCGCGAAGGAGGTGCCATGGGTACCGGTAATAAAAACAATGGTATTCTCCAGCTCTCCTTGCGCAGCTAAGGAATCTACTACCTGAGCTATCTGTCTGTCTAGCGCTAATACCTGCATCTGATACATATCGAGCTTTTTAGTGTATTCAGACAGGTTAATTGGCCCGGAGTCATGTAAAAAAGCCATACTCGGCTGCTCATAATATAAAAAACTGAACCATTTATTTTCCTGAGTCTGAGCGGCTAGCCAATTGCGCCATTTATCAGTCGTATCCTGATTATTATCGGTCTCAGCTTGTTTTTTTAGGAGTTCCGGTTTTAATCCGCTGAAGCTGCTTTGTAAAAACTCCGGATGAGTAAAACCAATACTCGAAAACAGGCCAAATTGATATTGCTGCTGCTGCAGGCGATTGAGTAATACCGGAGGTATATAATTGAGTGTTATCGCTGACCAGTAATTATTGGGTAGCGCGTAGAACAGGCTGAAAATTCCCTGTGCTCGGTTACTGGCCCCACTGTAATGATTCTGATAGTTTAAACCTTGCTGGCTAAGTTGATAAAGCTGCGGCATGTTTTTTTCGTTTAACATGTCTGCACGCAGCGCATCTACGGTGATTAATAAAATATTTTTTGCAGGTTCTAACTGCTCATTATCCGAGAAGATTAACGGTGTTCTCGGGTAACGTAATTCATTTTTATAATCATTGCCCTGGCGAACAATACGGTTATGCAGCTTATCATCCGTTAACCAGCCCTGTTTTTTCAAAAAAGTGCGGGCAGTCATCGGATAAGAGAGAGGGTAGGTTGCTTTCTGTTGGGTAATTGGACGGTATTGATTCGCATCGGCCCAGATATAAGCTAAATGCGAAATAACAAATGCTGAAAACAACACCACAGCGATCGGTTTGCCGATTCGTTTAGCCTGTAGCTTACGACATTTTTTCCACACCATATAAGAAAGCAGCAGTTCAATGGTGAAGATAATTGGAAAAGAGATGTAATGCAGGTTAATGCGGTAAATCTGTTCAACCTGAGATGGACTTTGTAAAAAATGCCAAATTAAAGGGTTGAGATGGAAGTTATAAAGCTTAAATATTTGTGTATCAATAATTAAAAAAGTAATGCCGACGCTGCTGACAAAAATGGCAATCATTCGGTATAAACGCGGGAAAGGTACTATAAATGCCAGTGGGAATAAAATCAGTATAAATACGGCGGCACAAAGAAAACTAAAATGGCCGATTAAACTGATTATTTGATAAATCATGCCGCCCACGGAATCGGAAACACCTGAGTATGCGATATAGCGTACGCTGATGAATGACACAATGATAACATTAAAAAAAGTAAACCAGTGTCCCCAGCTGATTAAGCGGGATACCCGATCATGAAATATATTACCTGTTTCTACCATATCGTTTATTTTTCTTTGGTATTGATCGATGCAGAAAGTGCTTTGACAAACTTGCTGCTGATTTCACTGCGTTTGTTAACAGGAACCTGACTATTAATAATGTGAGTGATGCTATTTCCTAATATCATTAAACTTAAATCAACGGATACTTCATTTTTGTGGAGTACTTCCATCACCTCATCAAGTACTGTTTCGATTTTTTCGTTTGAATATTTAGAAATAATTGGCATTGTCATTCGCTCACTGTAAAGTAAAAAGGTAGATGATAACTTACTCTTGCAATTATACCAATCACTTAAAGAGCGCTTGTTTTAATTTTATTTAGTGAATAGAAATTATAGGCTATTTATAGATTCACTCTGTATAATTTACAGTTATCTTTTTTTATAACTATGGTGCAAAAGCTATGAACATCTCTGCCAGTAATCTCATTTTACATTCTTTAACTTACAGTTCCGAGGGAGTTTTACAATGTAAAATGCGCGAAGGAGAGTTGCCTATTTCTGCTTCTATAGAAGAGTTTTTAAGCAAACTGCATAGCACTTACCAAAGCAAAACCAATAAAGCGTTTGCTTCTTTTGTTGAAAACGAGAACAAGCCGCATCCTTTTAAGGATGCGCTTGAGCAGGAGATGTCTCAAAAACTCGATTTTGTCAGTTTTTCACAACAAGCGGCCAGTTGTTTAGTTGCAGAATTACAAAAACATGATTTTGCCGAGGAAGGCGTATTATTAGTCAGCAAGTATAGCTGGACTGCCAGTGATTATCTGTTGATTGCGTTATTGCAAAATAATCAGTCAATCAGTGTGAATGATAACCTTGAACTGCAGGTGAGCCAGCATATCGAAACCAGTAAAATACAGCTGGTAGCGCGTATTGATTTAACTTTATTAGCGCGTGATCCGCAGTCAAACCGTTACATCTCTTTTATCAAAGGCCGTGCCGGGCGCAAAGTGTCCGATTTTTTCCTTGAGTTTATGGGTGCGGAAGAAGGCTTTGATGCAAAAGCGCAAAATCAGGGATTAATGAAAGCGGTAGACGAATTCTGTGAAAAACAGGCCTTGCCGGTAGAAAAAAAACAGGAAGTACGTGAAGTTGCCTTTGAATATTGTAAAGAACAGCTTAAACAGGGGGATGATATTGAACTTTCTGTTTTATCTGAGCAGTTACAGGATTCACCTAAACTTGAAGGTAGTTTTTATGACTTTGTCAGTGAAGATTATCAGTTAGAAAACAGTTTTCCGGCAGATCGCAGTGTGGTGAGAAAGTTGACCAAATATGTTGGTCAGGGAGGGGGAGTGAGTATCAGTTTTGATCAAAAACACCTGGGCGACCGTATTCACTACGACGCAGACAGTGACACCCTGACAATACAGGGGATCCCGCCTAACCTGCGCGAGCAGTTAAAACGCGATGCTGGTGGTGAAGCCGCTGCTCAAGAAGATGAGCAAAGCCCGCCTTTTTAGTAAGGTATACCAAATTCGATAATTATCTATTCATTTATGCTTGTTAAAATGAATGCTAGCTAGACATAAAACTACGTTTTAGTCTTTGTTATTGATTTTGTAATTAGAACAACTAGTTACTGCAATCAATGCCTTGCTTTGATCCATTTTTCCTGCG
>NZ_JBFGZY010000109.1:0-14187 GCF_041586535.1 Psychromonas sp.
GCTGAAAAACCACCGCTGTCGATTACCGCCAGTAAAATCTCTAAATCATCAGAACGCGTCAGCATGCCGTTTTCCTTTCGTCATCCATTTTATATTTGCAATATTAACAAAAGTAATTTGCCAATAACATTATTTATTACAACTTAAAATCAGATAATAATGCCGCATCAAACGAAAACACCTGCTTATTTATTTTAAACCTGAACAGAGGAATATATTATGCCTTTAGCATTATTTGCATTGACGCTCAGCGCCTTTGCTATCGGAACAACCGAATTTGTCATTGTAGGATTAATTCCAACCATGGCGATGGATTTAAACGTTTCACTGCCTTCTGCTGGACTGTTAGTCAGTCTTTATGCCCTAGGCGTCGCTGTTGGCGCACCGGTACTAACAGCATTAACAGGTTCATGGAATAGAAAAAACGTGTTACTGGCGGTTATGGCACTTTTTGTCGCGGGTAACTTACTGGCATGGCAAGCGCCTGGGTATGAAACACTGATTGCTGCTCGTATCCTAACAGGTTTGGCGCATGGTGTGTTCTTTTCAATAGGCACGACTATTGCGACAGGTTTAGTCTCGAAAGAGAAGGCGGCAAGTGCAATTGCCATCATGTTTACGGGTTTAACCGTCGCACTGGTGACGGGTGTTCCGCTGGGGACTTATATTGGCCAAATGTTCGGCTGGCAGGCAACCTTCTTAGCAGTGGCGCTATTAGGCTTGATTGCACTTATCGGCAGCGCGCTGTTAGTGCCAAACAACTTAAAGCAGGCAGCGGCGACTAAGATTTCAGCACAATTGAAAGTACTGTCAGAGCCTCGTTTACTCTTGGTATACGCAATCACAGCCATTGGTTACGGTGGATCATTCATTGCATTTACCTACTTAGCACCTATTCTGGAACAGATTTCTGGTTTTGATTCCAGCGCTATCGGTTTGATTATGTTGGTTTATGGGGTATCTGTTGCGGTAGGTAATATCTGGGGTGGAAAAATGGCGGATAAAATGGGGCCCATTAAAGCGCTAAGCATTATCTTTGCAGGGCTTGCTGCGGTGCTGCTGGTGTTCAACTTCACCGCAGTTAACCCGATTGCTGCGGTAGCAACTATCTTAGTTTGGGGCGCCTTTGCCTTCGGTAATGTCCCTGGCCTGCAAGTCTACGTGGTAAAGCTGGCTGAAAAACATACGCCTAATGCAGTTGATGTTGCATCTGGCCTGAACATTGCTGCATTTAACGTCGGTATTGCACTTGGTGCCTGGGGAGGCGGTTTAATCGTCGAACAAGCAGGACTAATGAACACACCTTGGATTGGCGCGATTGTAGTGCTACTTGCTCTGGTATTAACACGCTTTAGCGGCACATTAGATAAAAAAGCGCAACAACGCACAGCGATAATGCGAGCGGCTTAATGCAATATAGTATCTAACCGCATGATCAAAACAAGCAATATTGAAAAAATATCGCTTGTTTTTTCTTCAGTTTTTCTTACTCAACTTCAACTCCGGATAGTGGGCATTATACCAGATGAAGTTATCTTTTTTGACTCAAGTAAAGAGCAGTGTTGAGGAATGTCGCTTATCCAGCGCTGAGGTTACTTACTTTCATTGAGAGATAACACCACACCCACCAATAGATTCACCCATTAGTAAATGCTAAGCAGATAGAAACAATAATAATTTTGAGCCAAATATTACTATTTACGATATAGTTTGCATGGTCATAGCTGCATCGCAAAGCGGTAGATAGAAGCGATTCAATGCGATCATATCAGTCAACTAATACTGCTAATACGGGTTATTTATTCACCGAAACGAAACGTACTTAACAAAACTCTGCAATAAAATGCGCAGATGCAGAGGGTGGTGCCTTGACAGTTTCTGGTAAAAACAATCAATGCCAGGATGACAGCAACCATCAACAACTAGAGCAGCGAGTGTTGCTTACGAGTAAGTATAAGGTATTGATATGAAAACTGAAAAAGAGAAAATGTTAGCGGGTGAACCGTACATGGCTTGGGATAAAGAGTTGTTTGCAGAGCGGGCGCAGTGCCGTAAAACACTGCAAAAACTCAATAATGCTCTGCCCAACAGTGATGATTGGAAAGAGGCGATTAAAACCCTTCTCCCTAATGCCAGAAGCGAGGTGTACTTAGAACCGCCATTTCGCTGCGATTATGGCAGCAATATAATCGTGGGTGCGAACTTTTACGCCAACTTTAACTGCGTGGTGCTGGATGTAAACACCGTTGAAATTGGTGATAACGTAATGTTTGCGCCGAATGTGCAGGTCTACACAGCAAGTCATCCGCTAGACGTAAAAGGCCGCGTTGAAGAAGGCATTGAGTTCGGTTTGCCAATTAAAATCGGCAATAACGTATGGATTGGTGGTGGTGTTATTATCTGCCCCGGTGTCACTATTGGTGATAACTCGGTGATCGGCGCTGGTGCAGTGGTGATAAAGGATATCCCGGCTAACGTGGTTGCTGCTGGCAATCCGTGTAGGGTTATCAAAGCAATAGATAATTCAGTAGTGAGCAAGGATAGCAATCTCCTTTGGTAGTTTTTCCTGTGGGGAGCAGTGATATGTTGTACAACGCTTGCATGGGATGGGAGAATATGAGTATGCCGTTAATGTTTTTCTAAATATTTGTCTTTTAACCTCTACAGCGCTTATTTAAAAAGTAGGTAGAGATTATCAATAATTCCATATATGGCTCTATCCATCCCAATAAAACCTGTTTTTATGCTGAATCTGGCTGATTATAATGAGGCATCTACTTACGATATAAATTTCTAAAATGCTTATTAATTTGATTCAGATTGAACGAAATAAGTGTTTGTTTTATCTATTTATCTTTTTTTTACATGGTTGAACGCCCATTAATACGATCTAAAAGCCGATAAAGCCAGCAGAGCTATACAAAATGAATCAGGCGCTTAAGTAGATGATCTATTCATTTTCAGGAGAAATAAAATGGCAAAAATATATTATAAAATAGGGATTATTGCTTCCATCGTAATTGTTGCTGGTGGAATGCTAACCTTTGCAATGACATGGCGTAGTGTTGGATTTAGCGATGATTTTCTTTCTTCCTGGTTATCATCCTTTGCGCTATCTGTAGTGTGTGTGGCCCCTTTAGGCAGTGTTATTTCCGTCTTGGTAAATAAGGCCCTGGTACGGATATTGCCGCGGAATATCAGCAAAGTAAAACTCAATACCATTTTTGGTTTGTGCATGGCGCTTATTATGGAAAGCATTATGGCATGCGTTACAACATGGCATTTAACAACCATTTCCACTATGCATGAGTTTATCACCCTGTGGTATTCAGTTTTATTAACCGCGCTGCCCATTGGCATTGTTATATCTGTTGTATTGTCATTAATTATCAAACCTAAATTACAGCTATTTTGGAACAGCTAGGACTGTTGCTACGGGCTGGTATTTTTTAAATCCAGCCTCTTGACGGCAAAATAGATTGTCCCATCAGCATTAAAAAGATTAGCGGCTCTAGTTTTTATGTGCAGTAAATTGTGCAATTTCATCAAGTAATATTTTGATCATGATCTGAGTTGCTTTGGTCTGATACTTACGCTCTTTATAAATAAGATAAGCCATGTGGTTGGGCTGTTCATACTCAGGAAAAATCCGTATTAATTTTTTATTGTTTTTAACCAGATTGATGGGCAAAGATGCGATCCCAATACCCGCTTCAACCAATTCAATGACTGCCTCAATACCATTGACCGTGATTTTTTGTAATCCTTCAAACTCTTCTGTTTTTTTATGGTTGCGGGTAAGTTTTACTTTGTATGGATCCGGCCCAATCCATTTGCTGTTTCGTAGTTCCTGCAAATTCTGAGGCGCTTTACCTTTTTCGAAGAGTAAAGTGCTCATATAAATACCCACAGAGTTTTCAAATAGTGGCCTGGCTATCATACTTTCATCGATATTTTGCTTAAAGGTAATGATGATGTCGGTATCTAATTCGGGTTCAGCCTGCTCACCAGATAACACCAAATCAAGCTCAACTTTGGGATATTTATGGAGAAATTTTAATACAGCTGATTTGATTATCTGCTGATAAAACAAAGAGGGGACAACCAGTTTTAGCTTGCCCGACACTTCGCCATGACGCGCTTTCTTATGCAAAAGATCATCATTCAAATGGTTGAAAAGTGATTGGTAACTCTGGAAAAGCTCCAGTGCAAATGTGGTAGCGGTAATATTCCTGCCTTTTTTAGTGAATAGTTTTGCATTTAGCCTTTCTTCCAGAGATGAAATACGCCTGGAGATAGTTGATGTGGGGATCTCTAAGTAAGATGATGCCGCTGCGATAGAGGTTTTATCTATCACAATACAAAGTAGATAAAGATCATCAATCATTCCATATATGGTTCTATCCATCCCAATAACGCCTGTTTTTATACTCAAGTTAGGAGATTATAATGAGCACCTACTTAAACGACAATCTATTCATTACTTATAGCGAGTAATAATTACATTGCGATCCAATACCTGCTATCTACGAGCTGTTCGATTCAATCTTAGCCATTATAAATAGCTCCCAACAACACTTTTATTAAAGGATTTTATTCATGTTTACAATTCATTCATTAAAGCACTCGCTGTTTTTTGTGCTTACATTTATGTTGATCGGCTGTGGAGAGCAAGCTGGGCAGGGCCCAAGGGAGATGGGGCCGATTCATGTTGATACACTCACGGTGTCCACCTCTAAGATAAGGCTCACGACTGAGCTGCCGGGACGTATATCTGCCTTTAATGAAGCAGAAGTGCGACCTCAGGTCGGTGGTATCATTAAAAAAAGACTGTTTAAGGAAGGGACAAATGTTCAGGCGGGGGATGTGCTTTACCAAATCGATCCGACTACTTACCAGGCATCGGTAAATAGTTATAAAGCACAACTGCAGAAAGCTGTTGCCGACCAACAGGCAACGCAAAAAAGTTTTGAACGTTATAGCGAGCTGTTAAGGAAAAAGCTGACCAGCCAGCAGGATTATGATGATGTATATTCTGCCAATCAGCAGGCAATTGCTCAGGTTGCTATTTACCAGGCTGAACTCGACAATGCCAATATCCTCTTGTCTTATACGCAAGTTAAAGCGCCTATTTCCGGAATCATTGGTCTTTCGCAAGTTTCTGAAGGCGCCTTAGTAACGGCGGAGCAATCCTCTTATTTAGCTGAAATTATTCAATCTGAACAGGTTTATGTTGATATGACCCAGTCCTCAGTCTCTTTATATACACAGCGTAAAGAGTTTCAGGACCTTTTCAAACAAGGTATGAAGAAACCTGATATTCCGGTCAAAATTATTCTTGAAGACGGCAGTGAATATGAGCAGACAGGGTATCTGGAATTTGCTGATGCACAGGTAAATGATTCGACCGGCAGCGTCACACTGCGTGCTCTGATACCTAATCCTGAAAACTCATTATTGCCGGGCATGTTTGTTCGTGCCTACATCTCCTCACCGCAGGAAAAAGACTATATTGTGCTGCCGCAATCGGCAGTAATAAGGAGTCAATCTGGTGTGCCATATGTCTATATTGTTAATGATAAGGATATGACCGAGAAAAAAATCCTGCAGTTAGGCAATGAGGTCGATGATGGTTGGGTAGTAAAAGAGGGACTTAAAGTTGGTGATAAAGTGGTTATCAGTAACTTCTCAGCAGTAAAACAAAACCAGGAAGTAGTGATAGACAGCGAAGATGGTGTTGCTAAAGAGCAAGCTGAACCAGCTCCTACTGATAAGTAACCAACACATATAGGAACAATCTAATGTCGAATTTTTTCATTCATAGACCTATCTTTGCCTGGGTGATTGCGATTGTGATCATGCTCTCAGGCATTGCATCAATACTGAATTTGCCGATCGCACAATACCCGACGGTTGCGCCGCCTGCTATTTCCATTAGCGCGTCCTACCCGGGAGCATCGGCGAAAACGGTTGAAGACAGTGTTACCCAGGTTATCGAGCAAAGTATGACCGGCCTTGATAACCTTTTGTATATGTCCTCTACCAGTGACTCTTCCGGTAGTGCATCGATTACGCTGACCTTCAGTGCTGAAACGGATCCCGATATTGCCCAGGTGCAGGTTTCCAATAATCTCCAGACAGTAACCAGCAGCTTACCCTCTGCCGTGCAGGATCAGGGGACGTCAGTAAAGAAAAGTTCATCAAGTTTTATGTCGGTAACCGCGATCTACTCCCCTGATAACTCAATGAGCTCTGCAGATATTCAGGACTACGCTAATTCCAATCTAAAGGATATTATCAGTCGAGTAAATGGTGTGGGTAGCGTCTCTATTTTCGGACCCTCTTATGCGATGCGCATCTGGTTAGATCCGGCCAAACTAAACAGCAATAGTCTTACTCCAAGCGATATTTACAGTGCTGTTTCAGCTCAAAACAGCCAGGTAACCGTGGGGCAGCTCGGTGGCGCACCATCGACTGACACACAGCAGATTAATGCCACTATTACCGCACAAAGTCTTTTAACAACTGTAGATGAGTTTAAGAATATCCTGATCAAAGTGAATGAAGATGGTTCACAGGTACGCCTGCAGGATGTCGCCAAGGTGGAGTTAGGCAGTGAAACCTTCAGCATGGCGCCTCTTTTTAATGGTCAAGGCACATCCGGTATCGCCATTACGCTGGCTTCAGGTGCTAACTCTTTAGATACGCAGGAAGCCGTTGATGCCAAATTGGCAGAACTGGAAAAGAGTTTTCCTTCAGGACTGGCGCTAAAGAAAGCGATGGATAACAACCCTTTCATTCGTTTATCGATTGAAGAGGTGGTACAGACGCTGTTTGAAGCGATTGGACTGGTGTTTTTTGTGATGTTGTTATTTTTGCAGAATTTCCGTGCAACGCTTATTCCAACGATTGCCGTACCTGTTGTACTGCTCGGCACTTTTGCCATTATGTATGCACTTGGATTCAGCATTAACACCCTGACCATGTTTGGGCTGGTGCTGGCGATTGGTCTGCTGGTTGATGATGCGATTGTGGTGGTAGAAAACGTCGAACGTATTATGCATGAGGAAAAGTTATCACCATTAGAAGCCACTAAAAAATCGATGGGACAGATTAGCGGTGCCCTGATCGGTATGACCACGGTGTTATCTGTTGTATTTATTCCCATGGCATTTATGTCAGGCTCGACCGGTGTGATTTATCAACAGTTCTCGGTAACCATCGTTTCGGCCATGGCGTTATCTGTATTAGTTGCGCTGGTCCTAACGCCTGTGCTTTGTGCAACCTTGCTCAAACCCGTGGATAAAGAGGCAAATATTGCTGTCTTCAGCTACTTTAACCGCCTCTTTGACCGTGCCCTGTCAGGGTATAATGGTTCAGTAAAACACGTATTGATCCGTCCAATGCGCTTTATTTTAATTTACCTGCTGCTGCTTGCTGGTGGGTATTGGATGTACTCAACGTTACCCAGTTCATTTTTACCCGATGAAGACGCGGGATCTTTTATGGTTCAGGCTTCACTGCCTAACGGCTCAACACTGGCGAATACGACTGAAGTTATGGCAGATATCCAGGCTTATTTTGATAACAACGAGAAAGATACCATCGCGGACGCGTTCACCGTCTCCGGATTTAACTTTGCAGGTTCAGGGCAAAATGCAGGCTTAGCCTTTGTCAAATTGAAAGACTGGTCCGAGCGAACCGCACCCGGCATGGATGTTAATTCTATTATCGGGCGCAGTATGGGCTATTTTTCCAGCTATAAAAAAGCATCGGTATTTGCCTTTAACTCCCCGGCAATTCGTGAGCTCGGCCAGGCTACCGGATTTGACTTTTATCTCGAAGATGTAGGGAATCTCGGTCACGATAAACTGATTGAAGTGCGTAACCAGTTCCTGGCAAAAGCTGCTCAAAGCCCTGTTTTACAGAGGGTAAGACCCAATGGCCTGGAAGATAATGCGCAGTTTTATCTGGATCTCGATTATGAAAAAGCGAAAGCGTTCGGCATCGATATCGATGATATCAATAACACCCTGTCAATAGCCTGGGGCTCTGCTTATGTCAATGACTTTATTGATAGAGGGCGTTCGAAAAAAGTCTATATGCAGGCTGATGCGCAATATCGTATGACGCCGGAGGATCTGAACCTATGGTATGTTCGCAATGCCAATGGTGAGATGGTGCCTATCTCTGCATTTAGTTCGTCTCACTGGGGGCAGGGCTCTCCGCAGTTAAAACGCTACAATGGTAACGCTGCAGTCGAGATATTAGGTGAAGCAGGTAGTGGTTATAGTTCCGGTGATGCGATGGATGAGGTTGAACGTATTGTCAGTGAATTATCCCCTGGTGTTCAGGTAAGCTGGACAGGTATGTCTTATCAGGAGCTGGAATCAAGTGGTCAGGCACCTATCTTATATGCAATATCAATACTGATGGTATTTTTGTGTCTTGCTGCATTATATGAAAGCTGGACGATTCCAATCGCGATTATCCTGGTCGTACCATTAGGTATCTTAGGTGCGCTCTCGGCCACTATGCTGCGAGGCCTGGAAAATGATGTTTATTTTCAGGTTGGCCTGTTAACAACGATCGGCCTGGCATCTAAAAATGCTATCTTGATTGTTGAGTTCGCCAAAGAGTTAATGGAAAAAGGCGTTGGTCTGCTAGATGCGACTGTACAAGCCTGTGAGCTGCGTTTACGTCCGATTATTATGACCTCACTTGCCTTTATCCTCGGTGTTACTCCTTTGGTTATCAGTACGGGAGCAGGCGCTAATGCACGAAATGCAATCGGTACTTCGGTGATGGGCGGGATGATTTTGGCAACCTTGTTAGTTGTCTATTTTGCACCGCTGTTCTTTGTATTAATCTGTAAGTTGTTTCGCTATGAAGGAAAAGAGATAACCATTGCGGACAATACTATCGACACCCCAGAGCAGCATTAACGCCAAGTATTTACTGCCTTAAAAAGTGATCCCCCAGCCAGACTGGGGGCTATTTCCCATTGCTTAACAGGACTATCAGTCATGCCCTTAAAACGAATTTATCTCGTATTTGTCATTGCATTAGCGGGTTTCAGTTACTCGGCTCACGCGGATACTTTACTACAAGTTTATCAAGCAGCTAAAATCAAAGATCCCACTATTCTTAAAAGTAAAGTACAGTATGATCTCTATTTTGAAAAAATTTCAGAAACAAATGCGGCTTTATTACCACAAATCTCTTTTTCAGGCGATGCTGCTTATAGTGATATAAGTGATGACTATAGCAACTCAAACTATGGTGCGACACTCGCCTTGAGCCAGTCTATTTACAACAGCTCATATTGGCAGGAATTAGATGTAGCAGAAAAGCAGGCTGCTCAATATGCAGTAGATTATGATTACGCAGCACAGAATTTGTTACTGAGAACTGCAACGGCTTATTTTAATGTATTACGTGCAGATGAAGCGCTTAAATCTGTACAGGCAAACAAACGCGCTGTTGAGCGCCAACTGGAGCAAACCAAGCAACGCTTTGAGGTGGGGTTAATTGCTATCACCGATGTACATGAAGCACAAGCTGAATATGATCGCACCGTTGCCGATGAGATCAGTGCCGAAAATACTCTGCTTAATTCATACTACACTCTGCGCGAATTAACCGGCGAAGAGGTTCGTAATGTGGCTCACCTTAATACAGAAACGTTTTCGCCACAAAAACTCACCGGGGATATCAAATTCTGGCAGAACCAGGCACTCGAGCATAACCTTGTTCTGCATAGCCAGCGGATCGCAAAAGAGCTGGCAAAAATGCAGATTGAGTCAGCGCAAGCGGGTCATAAACCAACTCTGGGCTTAACTGCCGCTTTAGATCATGATCGTACCCATTATACTGAGTCTACCTATAGTGATAGCAATTTAAATTCGGCAACTATTGGCCTTGAGTTAACTGTTCCCATTTATTCGGGTGGCCAAATTACATCACAGGTTAAACAGGCACAATATAATTACGTTATTGCCAGTGAAGAACTAACAGAAACATTGCGCGGCATTGAAACTGAAATCAGCAGTGGTTATAACAATGTGCGCGCTTCAATCAGTTCGATTCGTGCTTATGAACAAACCGTTACCTCTTCAGCGAGCGCTTTGCAGGCGGTAGAAGCTGGCTTTGAAGTCGGGACTCGTACTACTGTCGATGTATTAGATGCGACACAAAGCTTATACGATTCAGAAAATGAGCTTGCCGATGCACGTTACGATTACATCATCAATATGCTAACACTTAAATCTGCTGCAGGAACATTAACAGAGCAGGATTTGATCGCTATTTCCGCCGGCTTAATTGCACAATAAGTGACTCCGTAATTTGGAAAGGAAAGCAGCTG
Source organism: Psychromonas sp. (assembly GCF_041586535.1). GTDB lineage: Bacteria > Pseudomonadota > Gammaproteobacteria > Enterobacterales > Psychromonadaceae > Psychromonas. The sequence continues at coordinate 10,367 of NZ_JBFGZY010000109.1, forward strand.
CTTTCCTTTTTCACCGCAGCAGTTGTGTTAAATATGTTATCAGATTGTAAAGTTGTTTTTTGTAAGTATAGTGAATACAGTCATCTAAGTATTCATTTATAAGTTATCAAGCATTGTAGCGCGGCTGAAGCCGCGGCTCCAAACTAATTATTAAAAAGGAGTTTTCATGTCATTACTAAAAAATTCGAGGCTTTTGTCGAGCTTGATTTTACTTATCAGTACTCTCTGTTTAGGGGTTATCGTTATTTCCATCCTTGGCGTGCGAGGAGATTGGTTCGGTATTCGAACGGCATTCACAACGATTGCTTATGCCGCACAAGCCGCAATCCTAATTTTACTCGCGGCAGTGGTCATTTTTTATCTTTCACGCGGTAATATCAGTTCACAGGTTAAAAGTGGCTTGGCGATTATTCTCGTCCTGATCCCCGTTATCGGTCATTATGCTAATCAGCCAGAGGAACTTCCTCCCGGAGCACCTCTTAATGATATTTCAACTGATACGGTTAATCCGCCAGTATTTAATGCGGTTATAGCATTACGACCGGCAAACAGTAATACCAGCGAATATCCAGGTGCGACAGCAGCTGCAAGGCAAAAAGAGTTATTTCCTGATATTGCACCGATTGAATCTTCATTATCAGCTGAACAGGCATTTAAACGTGCGCTGGATATAGCTGAGGAAATGAACTGGGATATTGTCTCTCAAGAGATGAGCACGGGAATAATAGAAGCTGTTGCAGCAACAGCTGTTTTCAATTTTAAGGATGATATTGTTATCCGTATTCAAGCGACAACATCGGGCAGTATTGTTGACATCCGTTCTCATTCACGTATCGGTCGTAGCGATCGAGGTAAAAATGCGGAACGTGTTCGAGAGTTTATTAAAAACTTTAAATAAGAGCCTTTACGCTCGCTTGGAAGTTTTTTGAGCGCAAGCTATTGTGCTCAATGGCGGGAAGAAGCGTGCATAGAAATTTTATTAGCTGAGGAGCTTTAACGATTGGGCACCTGAGGAAATTATGGATAATAGTGATTTCAGAATCAGACAGAGCACCTGTTTTTATGATTGTTCTGGTCTAATCTTTAAGAATAAAAAATTTCTTAATTGAGTATTAGTAAGAATGCAGACTAATACACTGTTAGCCACCCACATCATGAAGCCGCGAAAGGAGGTTTGAAACGATGACCGATACGGTCGTTTCCTCGGATGGTACTGTCATCGCCATCGAGTCGATTGGCAATGGACCAGGTATCGTGCTGGTGCATGGGTCAGCATGCGATGGTCGAGATTGGACTGACGTCTCCAGCCACCTGCAAGGGTTTCGTCTTCACATGTTCCATCGTCGCGGGCGTAGTGGCAGCGGCGACCAACAGCCATACAGCATGGAACGGGAAGTCGAGGACATCCTCGCCGTTGTCAATGCGACCGACGCGGCGCTCTTGGTCGGCCATTCGTTCGGGGCGCTGCTGTGTCTGGAGGCGATGCAAAATCTTCCACCGAATATCGCAACGGTGCTGATTGAACCTCCAATTATAGACGCGGCAGACCCGCCCTTTCCCTCGGAATGGCGCCAAGGCCTGCAGACCATGTTAGAGGACGTCGCCTCCAAGGGAAATGACGATGCGCTGGTCGAAGCTTTCATGGTCCACGCAGTCGGCTCTTCTCCGGAGGAAGTGGCATCCATGAAGAAGGACGAGTCGGGCTGGGCTGCTGCGCGGGCTTGCTCACGAACCCTCCCGCGGGAGGCCAGCGTAACGGCTTCATATCATTGGATCCCTACTCGTTTCGCAAAGGTGCCCTCAAGGGCCTTGTTGCTGGCAGGAACGGAGACTGCGCCATTCTTCAAGGCGGCCGTCGCAGAACTCTGCGCTACATTGCCCAACAGCCAATCGGCGGAATTGACCGGACAGGGACACCTGTCGGTGAATACGGCTCCCCATCTTGTGGCTGCTCAGATTGTCGGCTACTGGGAGTCTCTAGAGCACCATATAGTTTCATTTTAAAACCTTCGTTTTGGCTATGCGTGTTTAGGCTTGAACGTAATTCGTAAGAACTTACTATATGATTATCAGGTCTTTCATTTTTCATCATTTCATTATTCAGACTAGGATTTTTGTCTCTTCCAAAAATTAAATAGGAGTGTGCATATTGCTCAGCAAGCGGGCGTCTTAACAATGCGAGGCAATTATAACGCGCCAATGAGTCCACAATGAGCATTTTATTTGTCAGTGATTACTTTGTTTTTTTAGCTTGAGCAATAAAATCATTTAAGTAGTCAATATGCTGTTCGTTGTTGCGAATACCTACAAATATCTGTTTATTAACACCTTTCTCTCCAAAACGAATACTTTTGATAGGCATTGATTTTGAGTGGCGAAAAACTTGGAAATACTGGACACCCAAGGATTTTGACTTATTAATAATTGGAAATACTGGACACCCAAGGATTTTGACTTATTAATAATCATTATCTACCTTGTTAGTAAAACTTGGAAATACTGGACACCCAAGGGTTTTGACTTATTAATAATCATTATCTACCTTGTTAGTAATACAATATAGCCATGCTGTGAGGTTGTTATGACCCAATCCCGCCAGTCTCAAATTTCACTTATTGATACTCCTTATTATCACTGTATTTCTCGCTGTGTTCGCCGTGCTTTTTTGTGTGGTGAAGATAAATTTACCGGGCAAAGTTTTAGCCACCGCCGGCAGTGGGTTGCAGAACGCATGCATTTTCTTGCCAGCCTGTTCACTATCGATATCTGTGCCTATGCGATTATGTCGAATCACTATCATCTTGTTTTACATGCTGATGCCAGAGCAAATGAGAAACTGAGTAATGAAGCCGTATGCCAGCGCTGGTGCCAGCTCTACAGTGTGCCTCCTCTGGTTGATAGGTGGATGAAACAGCAATTAGTCATGGCCGCAGAGCAAGAGGCTGCACTGCAGATAATCAATAACTGGCGAAGGCGGCTGGTGGATATCTCCTGGTTTATGCGCTGTTTAAATGAGTTTATCGCGCGTAAAGCCAATAAAGAGGACAACTGCAAAGGACGATTCTGGGAAGGGCGTTTTAAATCACAAGCTTTATTGGATGAAGAAGCACTGCTGGCCTGTATGGCTTATGTGGATTTAAACCCGGTGCGTGCGCAAATGGCAGATGGCGTGGAAAATTCAGAGTACACATCAGGTTATGAGCGTGTTCATGGCGACAGCAATAACGATAAAGCGCATGATTATCAGTTTAGCAAGAAGCCGCTTTTAGGCTTTGTTGGAGATGATCATCAGGCAAACCCGCAGGGTATTTCCTATTCGCTGATTGATTATCTTGAGCTGCTCGACTGGACGGGGCGCATTCTTCGCGAAGATAAGCCAGGTAACATCTGCGCGCAGCGTCCGAAATTACTCTGTATTCTTGGCTTGGATGATGAAAGTTGGCTTGAGCTTGCCAGCGGTTTTGGTAAAAACTATCAAGGTGCAGTTGGCTCCTTAGAAGAGCTCGCCCTGTTTGCAAGCCATACCGGCAAGTGCTGGATAGCCAAGAAAAATGCTTTACGACGGTGTTTGCATTAATTTTGCTGTTTACACCTAACTAAAGCGTCACAAATTTTGACTCCTAGCCGCAGTCAAGAGAGCTGCGAGCCCAGTATTTCCTTTTTACTGCTTTTAATGGGTTATATCTGTCATTCCGCACCTAAATAATTATTAAGATTCAGAACAAAATAGTGATCTGAGTTTCACAATTCTCAGATATTAGAAAAAAAATAAAAAAACGATTGACCCCGATCTCTCTTTTTGATCTATTACTCTCTTTTGA
>NZ_JBFGZY010000110.1:0-14150 GCF_041586535.1 Psychromonas sp.
ATCTGAACATTTATGCTTGTTAAAATAAATGCTAGCTTCGTTATTGATTTTGCAATTAGAACAACTAGTTACTGCAATCAATGCCTCGCTTTCATTTATTTTTCCTGACGCCTAAACAGATCATTTAATTAATCCAATTGGCTATGTCCTAGTTAAATGAGGCTATACTGTGTTTGTGTACAGATGTTATTGTAAGGTTCTATTATGAATACTTCATTTGAACAGCTTGAACAATTAACCAGCCAGTTAGCCATTGAACAAAAACGCCTTTTAATCAATCTATTAGAAGGCCAAGTCTCAGGAAAAACCTGTCTAGATGTATTGACAATGCATAGAGACTGCGCCTCTAATTGCCCACATTGTCAATCTCAAGCGATAAAACGCAATGGGAAGGTTAATGATCGGCAACGCTACCTTTGTAACTCGTGTAAAAAGAGCTTTATGTCTACTTTTAATACACCATTTTATCGCTTAAGAAACCCAGAAAAATGGTTAAGTTATTTAGGTTGCATGATTAACAGTCTGACAATACGCCGCAGTGCCAGAGATAGTAAGGTAACCAAAAACACCTCATTCTTATGGCGACATCGATTTCTTAACTTATTGAATATACAGTCAGATACACACTTATCCGGTATTGTTGAAATGGATGAGACAATGTTTAGATACTCAGAGAAAGGGAGTCGCCATTTAACACGTGCAAGGCATAAACGCGGTAAAGATAAGGCGGGAAGAGGTCGGGCAAAGGGAGATTGGGTTGCCGTGCTGGTCGCTCGAGATAGGCAGCAGCAAACCTTTGACAAACGGTTAGTAAGTGCGACAGGAGAAAGTCTTTTTCAACTATTAAAAAATCATATTGATAAAGACTCTGTGATTTGTAGTGATGGTTTTCGTACATACGGTGTATTAGCAAGAAAGTTAAACATGGAGCACAAATCAATTAACTTAACGAGAGGGATCCGCGTAAGAGAAAAAGTCTTCCATATTCAGAATGTTAATTCATATCATGGAAGACTTCATAGTTGGATGCAGCGCTTTCACGGTGTAGCAACTAAGTATTTGGATAATTACCTTAGTTGGTTTAGGTTCTTTGAATCAAGTGATAATCCCAACGAAAACAGTTTTTTATTGTTACAGACACAGTTAATTGGGACATAGCCAATCCAATTGGTATTATTTTAGCCTCTTAACCTGATTATTTTTTCACTCCTTTATCGCCCTTCACTCGCGGCGATGCTCCTGACTTCCTTTTTTCTGCGTCATGTCTGCCTCTAACAGACTAGATTGGCATTAGCACAATCCATGCGATATAGTCGATATTACATGCAAACAATAATATTAATCAAAAACCAATAATTTATTTGTTTGACTTTACAGCGTCGATAACTATTCTGGCGCGTCAAAATCACCACGCAGGTGATATCATCTTAATGTAGGAACGCAAATGAAAGATACAACTTCACTTGATGAACTTCGTGATAGCTATAATGTGCGTCACTGGAGCCAGGGTTACTTTGGTATTAATGATGAGGGTAATGTTTATGTTGCTCCTAAACAAGACAATCCGGATCATTCAATTGTTCTCAGTAGCATTGCTGAAAAAATACAAGCCAAAGGCATGTCACTGCCGGCTTTAGTGCGTTTCCCACAGATCATCCATCAAAGGGTGAATAACTTATGTGAAGTATTTAACGCGGCAATCGAACAATATAATTACGATGAAAAATATTTATTGGTCTACCCGATTAAAGTAAATCAGCAGCGTGAAGTTGTTAATGAAATTTTAGCAAGTCAGTACAATAAAGAAGTTAAGCAGCTTGGACTTGAAGCCGGTAGTAAAGCAGAATTACTAGCGGTACTGGCACTGGCACAAAAAGCCTCATCGGTGATCGTCTGTAACGGTTATAAAGACAGAGAATATGTGCGTCTGGCACTGATCGGTGAAAAACTGGGTCACAAAGTACATATCGTTCTGGAAAAAATGTCTGAACTGGAGATGATTCTCAGTGAAGCCAAAAAACTTAATGTTGAACCCCGCCTTGGTCTGCGTGTGCGTCTGGCCTCACAGGGTAAAGGCAAGTGGCAGGCAAGTGGCGGCGAAAAATCAAAATTTGGTTTATCGGCATCACAGGTATTAACAGTACTTGAAGTATTAAAAGAAAATAACCAACTGCACACCCTACAGCTTGTGCATTTCCACTTAGGTTCACAAATTGCGAATATCCGCGATGTGCGCTTAGGGGTAAGTGAAGCAGCTCGATTTTATTGTGAATTACGCGATTTGGGTGCGGAAATTAAATGTATGGATGTGGGCGGCGGATTAGCTGTCGATTACGATGGTACTCGCAGTCAATCGCACAACTCGATGAATTACAGCTTAGCGGAGTATGCTAACAATATCGTTTATACCATAGGTGATATTTGTAAGAGCTACGATCAACCTGTACCTATGATTATTTCAGAATCAGGTCGTTCGCTGACCGCCCATCATGCGGTATTAATTTCCAATGTAATTGGTGTTGAATCTTACGAGCCCGAACAGCTTAAAAAACCACATAAAGATGATTCACTGTTACTGAAAAACATGTGGCAGTCGTGGGAGCAGTTACATACCCGTAATGACGATCGCGCGTTGATTGAAATATATCATGACACGCAGAATGACCTTGCTGAAGTACACAGTCAATTCGCATCCGGGTTAATTAATTTGTCACAACGCGCATGGGCAGAGCAGGTCAATTTGCGTGTCTGTTATGAACTCAATGAGTTAATGGATAATAAAAATCGTTTCCATCGTCCTATTATTGATGGTTTAACAGAAAAATTAGCGGATAAATTTTTCGTTAACTTTTCATTATTCCAATCATTACCAGACAGCTGGGGGATCGACCAGGTTTTCCCTGTACTGCCTTTAAACAATTTAGAATCGGAAGAAAAGAGACGTGCCGTTTTACTGGATATTACCTGTGATTCCGATGGTTCAATTGAGAATTATGTGGATGGTCAAGGGATTGAAACTACCCTGTTAGTGCCACGCTGGCAGGAAGATAAACCTTATTTAATGGGCTTTTTCCTGGTCGGTGCTTATCAGGAAATTCTCGGTGATATGCATAATTTATTCGGAGACACACACTCCGCAGTGGTCATGATAGACGATGATGGCGAAGCTGAAATAACAGAAATAAGTGAAGGAAATAGCGTTGAAGAGATGATGCGCTATGTGAATTTAAATTCGGAAGAGTTCAAAGAAACCTATGCCGAATTAGTGGATAAAAAATTAGCGGTTGAAGAGCGCGAAACTATTTTTGATGAACTGGTTGCCGGTTTACAGGGTTATACCTATTTAGAAGATTTTTAGGTCGGAGAAAGAATTACAATGAGTGATATTTTTAATCAGGTCGATAATTCCATTTACTCAAATGCGATGACGTTTTTACGCGTGCCGCTGGTAATGGATCCCATTGCCGCTGAAGCTGATATTGCGGTCTTGGGTTTACCCTTTGATATAGCGACCAGTGGGCGTTCCGGGGCGCGGATGGGGCCAACAGCGATCCGTCAGGCATCGATCAATCTTGCGTGGGAAGGTAAACACTTTCCATGGAAGTTTAATCTGCTTAAAAAAAGCAAGGTGATCGATGCGGGAGATTTAGTGTACAGCACCGGTGACGCTGCTGAATTTACCCAAAAAGTGGAAAAGGCCGCAACGCAGTTACTTGCTTCCGGAAAGACTCTGGTTTCATTGGGTGGGGATCACTTTGTTACTCTGCCGTTATTGCGTGCTCACCACCAAAAGTTTGGCGAAATGGCTTTAATCCATTTTGATGCCCATACCGATACTTATGATAACGGCAGCGCCTATGATCACGGCACTATGTTTTATCATGCGCCTAATGAAGGATTAATTGATCCGCAGAAATCGGTACAGATAGGCATCCGCACCGTTTTTAATGAAGCCAACCACGGATTTAATGTGATTGATGCACCGCAGGCAAATGATATGAGCGTGGAGCAGATCAGCACACTGATTAAAGAAAAGGTTCAGGGGATGCCCGTTTATGTGACCTTTGATATTGATTGTTTAGATCCTGCTTTTGCCCCCGGTACAGGTACCCCTGTCTGCGGCGGATTAAGCACCGATAAAATTTTGAAAATACTGCGCACATTAACAGATATTAATATTGTCGGTATGGATGTCGTTGAAGTTGCACCGGCCTACGACAACAGTGAGATCACGGCATTAGCCGCGGCCACTATCGCGCTGGAATTAATGCATTTGTGGACTGTACAAAATAAGCAGGTGTAAGGTTATAAGCAAACTGGCTTGACATAAAAAATCCGCTGTTATAATGCAGCGGATTTTTAAATAAAAAAGGTTGCTTGCGTCTTTTTCAAACAAGCAAACAAATAGAGTTATTCTTCAGCTGCCTGCTCAGTTTTGCTTAACTCCTGCTGTTTTTCAATCAAAGCATTTTTTAACACCATAGCTTCAATTTCTAAACCATATAAATTTTCATCCCAGTTAACACCGGCAAACACCTGTTGCTTTTGCATACCGTCTAACCAGGATTCTAAAAACACCGGTAGCGTAATAGCCTGCACTTTATAGTCAGCCCACTCTTCATTTTGTAATTTTTCAGCTAAGCTTACCTCTGACCAGAACAGATACACAGCAGTGGCATCTTTATTGTCATGAGCATGGCAATTAGCCCAACCTAAGTTTTCATCATACAGACCAAATAATTCATCCTGTAAGCTAACCTGCTCAACAAACATTTCCGCGTTGTTTAAATATTGCTCTTTCATATTATTTCTCTGTATTTGCCTGCTCTATATTTTTCTGGTCAAGTTTTTTTTCCAGCTCAGTAAACTTTGCTTCCATCTCCGCTAATTTTTCACGGGTACGTAATAAAACATGCGTTTGCACATCAAACTCTTCACGGCTGACCATATCCAGCTTACCCAATTGTGCTTGTAATATCTGCTTGATTTTACGATCCGCTTCTTCGCCAAGGTTTTTGACACCGACCGGCATGGCATCACTGATCTGTTTGGCGATTTGTTCTAATTTTTGTGGGTTAAACATGATAGCTCCTTAAATTAATCTTCTATTGTAAACCCGCCTTTTGTTAATTTCTATGTAAATTTGTTAACCACGTTGCGCTCCTCCGGATCTCCCTCAGCGGAAAATAAATGCGCTAAATTTTTCTGCGTTCTACTTCAAACAAAACTAAAAAAGACAAAGCTAAATAAGAATATACGCATAAAGCTTGATCTAATACAGCATTCGCTTAATTAATCATTTACACAACCAATAAGCACATTAATTTAGTGCTACTTTTGATGTAAGTGTTTTTATCCGCAGACGGAATTTGCCATGAAATACAAACTAGTAACAATATTAATATTGTCATCCTGGCTGGGGCTCCCCCCCCTTGCCAGCGCAGAAAAAAACCAAAATTCAGTTACAAAAAATGCCAATATGACTGCGGACCATGCAAAATTTGAGATACTGGATCAGGATTTTGATTATGCACCCGATGTCACCGAAGCTTGCCTGGAATGTCATACCGAAGCCGCCAAACAGGTTCATCAGACCTTCCACTGGAAATGGGCTGAAAAAGTAGATGGCGTGATGGTCGGTAAAGGCCAGAATGGTTTTAATAATTATTGTGTTTCCGCACGTGGCAATGCAAGTTGTATGCAGTGTCACGCAGGCTATGGCTGGCGCAACGATGACTTTGATCATGCAGCGGAAGAAAACGTTGACTGCCTGGTTTGCCATGATGGCACCGGTACCTATAAAAAATCAGCCGCTACCTCAGGCCACCCCTATTATGAAGATACTCAGTTAGGCGAATTTCTTCAACCTGCGGTTGATTTAAAAGCAGTAGCCAAAAGCGTAGGAGAGCCGCAACGGGAAAACTGCTTATCCTGTCATGCAAATGGTGGCGGTGGTAATGGCGTTAAACACGGTGATACCGATATGTCCCTGGTTGATCCGGTACATTCTCTTGATGTGCATATGAGCCCTGAAAAACTCAATTTCAGCTGTCAGACCTGCCATAAAACCAGCGGTCATGAAATCGCAGGCCGCTACAATGGTAAAACATCCTTTATTGACCATGAAAAAGATATGGGAAGAATTGAGCGGGATGGTAAAAATGTCTCCTGCGAGTCATGCCATGGTGCAACACCACATGAAATCCGTGAAATTGACAATCACACCGCTAAAGTTGCCTGTACCTCCTGCCACATTCCAGAAATGGCGCGCGGCCCTTACCTCACCAAATTAAGCTGGGACTGGTCTACCGCCACGCAGTTAAAAGATGGTAAACCTTTTACTGAAGAGAAAATTTTCGATGGGGTAGAAGCACACAGTTATATGAGTAATAAAGGGGACTTTACCTGGGGACGTAATGTGACACCGCAGTACCGCTGGTATAAAGGTGAGTTAAAACAGAAAACCCTGCAGACAGTGATTGATCCCGACGCCGCACCGATTGACATCAACCCGCCAACGGGTGACTACAATGATCCCGATGCGCGGATCTGGCCCTTCAAAGTACATAAAGGCAAGCAGCCCTATGATACGCAGCACAATCGAATTCTGCCTATCAAGCTATATGGCAAGCAGGGTACAGGTGCATTATGGAGTGAATTTGACTGGCCCAAAGCACTCACTGCCGGCGCTGAAAGTAATGAGGTTGCCTTCAGCGGCAAGTTTGATTTCATCGAGACAAACGGCTTCTGGCCAATCAAGCATATGGTTGCTCCCGCCGAAGATGCGGTTAAATGTGTTGCCTGCCACTCCCGGGACAGCCGCTTAACTGGCTTAAATGATTTCTACTTGATTGGCCGGGATAGCAATACCTGGGTGGAAGTCTTCGGATTTTTAGCCGTGTTCGGCGGCTTGTCCGGTGTGATTGGCCACGGCGCTTTACGCTATATCAGCACCCACAGAAGAAAAAATCAACAGACTTATTCGCAAGGAGAGAACCATGAGTAATACAACAGGTAGCAAAATCGTGGTTATTTTTAAACGCTTCGAACGTTTTTGGCACTGGGCACAGGCCCTGATGATTTTAATTCTGCTGCTCACCGGCCTGGAAATGCACGGATTGTTTCAGTTGTTTGGCTTTGCTTCTGCTGTTCAGACCCACAATATCACCGGCTTTGTCTGGAGCGGTTTACTGGTGCTTATTTACACCTGGATTTTAACCACGGGTGAATGGCAGCAATATTTTCCAACCTTAAAAGGCGTTGAAGGCACGCTTCGATTTTATTTATGGGGCGTCTTTAAGGGAGAAAAACATCCGCATCATATGACCCCGGAAGATAAATTCAATCCGCTGCAACGCTTGGGTTATGTTTTTATTTTATTTGTTCTGCTCATTGTGCAGGTGATCAGCGGTTTCGCTTTTTACTTCTTTGCGGATCTGCGTGCAGCCGGAATCATCGGCCATGTCGATCTGATTGCTATTGTGCACACCCTGAACGCTTATGCCCTGCTCAGTTTTGTGGTGATTCATCTGTACATGATCACTTTCGGTGAGAAATTAACTACCCATATAAAAGCCATGCTCACCGGTAAGGAAGAGATAAACACGGACAAAGCCGAATAACAACTTACTACAAAAAAACTAGGAGAAAAAATATGAAAAAACTGATTATGTTAACCCTGGGTTTAGTACTGACATTCAATGTCTTTGCTGATGCCGCTAAAGGGCAGAAATATTACCTTAAATATTTAAGGTCGCATTTTCAAATAAATGGTCAGGAATTTGCCAGTCAGCACCTTAAAGTGGAATGGAAGCGTCTTTTTAAAAATGACGGACAACGTTTTATTAAAGAGTACTCAAAAAAATATCCGCAATCTGCCGAGTTCTTAAACAGCGATACTTTTCAGAAAATAGCGCCCGATGTGCATGATTTTACAATTAAATATGCAGCAGACAGCGGTGAACTGGCAAGCTGTAATTAACTGCCATGATCAACCAACATTTATTAAAAATGACAACAACTTGAATACCTCGTTTAAACAATATTAATAAGACAAGGATGAAACTATGAACAAACTAAGTGTAATAACCACAGCTGTTCTTATGGTGCTCTCCGCGCCAGTGTTGGCGGATCAGGCTGAAGATATTGCTGAATTAAAAGAGCAGATCAGAGAGTTACAAACCAAAATGGGCGGCAGTAATTTGAAGTTTAATGCAGATTACCGCGTTACCATGGACAATATTGAATATAAGATGGCCGATGGCACAAAGGCTGAAAATAATGCGCTCCTATCCAACAGATTAGAGATAGGCATGGGCTACCAGCCTTTTGATAATCTGGTTTTTCATGGTTTGCTTTCTTATAACAAAGCCTTTGGAGAAAGCTTTACTGAAACAGGCAATAGCAATTTTGACTGGGTTAGCAATGAAAATCTCGGTGATAACGGCCTGAATGTCAAAGAGGTTTACATGTTATACCTTGGTGATCAGTTTTTCGGTAACGAGCAGATCCCCTGGACAGCCAGCCTCGGCCGCCGCCCTTCCACTAATGGTTTTCTTGCCAATAACCGCGAAGGTTACGATTCACCTAAATCCCCCTTAGGACACTCAATTAATGTGGAGTTTGATGGTTTCAGCCTGAGTACCAAGCTTGATAAAGTGACTGGCATCAGCGGCATGGATGCAAAACTCTGTGCCGGTCGTGGTCTCAGTTCTCAGACCAGTTCTCGTTTTAGTTACAATGGGACTGATTATGCTGATATCGAAGGCGGCATCGATGACATCGATATGATTGGTTTAATCGTCACCCCCTATAATGACGGCCAGTATGATATTAAAGCGCAGTACTATTTTGCCAATAATATGATAGGTTATGATGTGAATAATATGAATGCAGGATTCCAAGATTTTGGGAATCTGCAGAACCTGACCTTGTCGATGCAGGTTAACGGTGTAGGGGAATTTATCAATGATTTCCTCGATGATACGGTGCTGTTTGCATCCGCTTCCGCTTCACAAACCCTGCCTAAAGACGGCATGGCGATGCTCGGATCGACCGATAAAGAGACCGGCTACTCATACTGGATTGGGGCTACATTCCCGGCGTTCTTTGAGGGTGACCGCTTTGGTCTGGAGTATAACCACGGCTCTAAATACTGGCGCTCATTTACCTATGGTGAAGATACTCTAATAGGTTCAAAAATTGCGGCACGCGGCAATGCCTATGAAGCCTATTATAACATTCCAATTATTGGTGAAACATTGTACTTCCAGTTGCGTTATACCTATATCAAATACGATTATACCGGCAGTAACGGATTCTTTGGCAGCGCAAGCGGCACGCCAATGGCGATGGCTGACGTTAGCGCATCTGATTATGCTGGTATGTATGTCGAAAGCGCTCAGGATATACGCGCAATGATCCGTTACAATTATTGATTTGAGCATAATGCTAAGGCATAAACAGCTTGCTTAATACTGCTGTTTATGCCCTTGTTACATCTGCCCCTATTTAACCTCCCCCTGGATAATGAAAGCGTAATACACTTTAATATCAGAAGGTTAAGGTTTTCATCTTATACTGTGCTGTATCGGTTTGCTTATCTAGAATTGAGGTTATCTAAATATGCCGTCACCCATCTGATCAATAAAGGTTTTACACTTTGAAAGGGTTAATTCGGCAGCCTGCTCGGCGTTTGCAAGCGTGTCAGAACGGATAAAGCGATGCTGCTTATGCGCTTCCCCTTCTCCCTTTTCGATAATAGCCGCAACACGGAATTGTCCACCATCTTTCATTGGCTGTGGGGTAATAGTAAAACCTTTATATTCAGTCGCCGGGAAGACCGCTACAGGTGTGGGTTTGGCAGTGAATAATTGTGTTATGTTTTTAAAAAATCCCATGTTATCCCTTTATTTTTGATAGCAAACCATCAGGTTTATTTTTTCCTGTGTTTCAATAATACCAACCTGTTTTTAATATTGATAGCAGTCTGCATAACCACCTGGGCAACCATTCTGCAGACTGAATGACTCTGTTAACCAGACAAGCTGTAAGTAGATTTCACCGAACATTAAAGGCTGTTAGCACTGCGCTCGGTTTTACACTCATAAGAGCCCATTTCGAACTCCCGGCAAATCCAAGGGCGCTGTTCGTAAATGGTACACATCAAGGTCTCACGGTCCAATGCCGAGCACCAACCATCTTCTAAACGCAGCATCGTTGCACCGCCCCACTGATCCACAGCAATATGCTCATCGGGTACGCCCGTTTCCGAGATAATCATCACCTCCAGACGGCAACAACAAGCCTGGCAATTAGCGCAACTGATTTCAGCTTCCGGCAGATTTTTTACTTTAATATCGGTCATCAAAACTTACTCCTCAACACAGCCGATAAAGGCACTGATTAATGCTTCATTAACACGGGTTTTAGGACAGCAGATCCCTAAATCAAAAGACTGCAGACGGATCGGGGTGAGCAGATTCTGCACACGCTCGCGTACCGGGCTGTTTTCAACCACAACATCCGGCGCGATCCCCACACCACAACCCAGTGCAACCATACTCACCAGTGCCTCATGTCCTGCTACTTTGGCATAAATTTGTGGTTTACCAACCTTTAACAGCCGGTACCAGTTATCAAAGCGACGCCGGATAGCGCCATGCTCAGGCAAAATAAAAGCGACATTTCGCCAGTCTATTTTCGCCTGGCTCACCTGCTGCGTTACTGAACAGGGGATTGTCGGGGCGATGATAGACAGCGGTATCTCTGCCAATTTTATAAAGTGTAAGCGCGGGGATAAATTATCAGGGTGCGCTGTAATAGCAAAATCCACCTGATTATCCAGGACCTGATCAACTGCGATAGCACTATCCCCGGTGCTTAGCTTAATTTCAACCTTAGGATGTAAACGTCGAAAGCGCTCTAAAATAGGCGGCAAATGGCTGTAAGCAGCGGTCACTGAACAATATAAATTGATCTGCCCTTCCAGTTCACTTTTACTTTGATTGATAGAACGCTTGAGCAAAAGCCATTGCTCAATCTGCTCCATAGCAAAGTGTTTAAAGACCACGCCCGCTTCGGTTAACACCACAGAGCGGTTATCGCGAATAAACAACGGGGCACCTAATTCATCCTCAATACGCTGAATACTGCGGCTCAAAGTTGACGGACTAACGTGCATCGCCTGCGCGGTTTTAGAAAAGTGCAAACTGTGCGCCAGATGAATAAAAAGCTGTAAGGATTTAATTTCCATATAATGACACTTTTATTTCACAGCGGGAAGATCCTCCCGGCTCCCCCATTCTGACCAGGAACCATCGTAGACAGCGATATTCTGGTAGCCGGAAAGTGTCGCAGCCAATGCTAAAATACAAGCCGTTACACCAGAGCCGCAACTGAAGATAACCCTTTTATTTTTAGGGGTAATTACTTCAAAAATTAACGCCAGCTGATAAGCATCTTTCATTTTATGATTGTCAAGCACAGCCGCTGAGGGTAAATTTTTTGCGTTTGGTATATGCCCTATACGTATACCCGCTCTTGGCTCCGGGGCTTGTCCCTGAAATCGCGCTGACGGACGCGCATCAATAATACACTGCTGATCTGTTTTTGATGCCAGCAGCACCTCCTCTGCACTACAGATTAACTCGCTTTGATAGCGGGCAATAAAATCACCTTTTGTAACAGCACAAACTGAACTGCCACTTGCAACAGGTAAAGACTTTTCCAACCAGGCGGGGAAGCCGCCATCTAATACGGCGATATTATCAAATCCCATAGTTTTGAACATCCACCATACCCGTGGGCTGGTAAACATACCGATGCTGTCATAAACCACAATGGTACTATTTTGATTAATGCCGAGATTCTGTACGGAACTTTGAAAGTCCGATTCACTGGGTAGCATATGCGGCAAAGTGCTTGCCAGATCACAAATTTCGCGGTCAAAATCAAAAAAACGGGCATTAGGTATGTGCTGTTTAAACCATTCCAATTTTCCATCACGCTTCACACTGGGCATATGCCAGCTGCCGTCCAGAATCACCAAATCAGGATGGTTGAGGTTTTTTTCTAACCAGCTTAATGAAACCAATGGGCCGGGGACTTGCAACACGGGCATAATAAATCCTTATGTTAATAACAAGAGTCAAAATCCAGACGTTATGTGAGTTTTTTTTAAAATCAATAGGCTTGTAAAAAAAACGTGAGATCAGACAAGCTCCCAAAGCTTAAATTTATATTTCAAAATTTGCAACACAGTATTGCCAATATATCATTTTGCGCAACATTATTTATGCGCTATAGTTAGCCCGTCAAAAAAAGTCGGCGATATAAATAGATAGTTATCGCGCTTTATCCCCTATTAACATAATTTTTTGGAGTACCCTGCAATGGCTAACTACTTTAATACCCTACCTCTACGTGAGAAGTTACATCAATTAGGTCAATGTCGTTTTATGGATCGCAGCGAATTTGCTGACGGCAGCGAAGCCCTAAAAGGCAAAAAAGTAGTTATTATCGGTTGTGGCGCACAGGGCCTGAACCAGGGTTTAAACATGCGTGACTCCGGCCTGGACGTTTCTTACACTCTACGTGCTGAAGCAATTGCTGAAAAACGCCAATCCTGGAAAAATGCAACGGAAAATGGTTTCACAGTAGGTACATACGAAGAGCTTATCCCTACAGCGGATCTTTTATGTAACCTGACGCCTGACAAACAACACACTGCAGTTGTTGGTGCGGTTATGCCGTTAATGAAAGAAGGCGCAACACTTGCTTACTCTCACGGTTTCAATATCGTTGAAGAAGGTATGCAAATCCGTGAAGATATTACAGTTATTATGTGTGCACCTAAATGCCCGGGTTCTGAAGTACGTGAAGAATACAAACGTGGTTTCGGTGTACCGACTTTAATCGCCGTGCACCCGGCAAATGATCCTCAAGGCCACGGTCTTGCATGGGCTAAAGCATACGCATCTGCAACCGGTGGTGACCGTGCGGGCGTATTAATGTCATCTTTTGTTGCTGAAGTTAAATCTGACCTGATGGGCGAGCAGACAATCCTTTGTGGTATGTTACAAACCGGCGCAATCCTTGGTTATGAAAAAATGGTTGCTGATGGTATTGATCCAAGTTACGCGGTAAAACTTATCCAGTACGGTTGGGAAACAGTCACTGAAGGCCTTAAATACGGCGGCATCACTAATATGATGGATCGTCTGTCTAACCCGGCTAAAATCAAAGCATACGATATGTCTTTAGAGTTGAAAGAAATTCTACGTCCGTTATTCAACAAACATATGGATGACATCATCGAAGGTGAATTCTCGAAAACGATGATGGCTGACTGGGCAAACGATGATGTTAACCTGCTAAAATGGCGCGCAGCAACAGCTGAAACTGGTTTTGAAAAACAGCCAGCCGGCGATATGCAGATCGATGAGCAGGAGTTCTACGATAACGGTATCTTCCTAGTAGCCATGGTTAAGGCAGGTGTTGAACTTGCGTTTGAAGCAATGACAGCATCAGGTATCATTGAAGAGTCGGCTTACTACGAATCTTTACATGAAACTCCGCTTATCGCTAACACCATTGCACGTAAAAAACTTTACGAAATGAACGTAGTTATCTCTGATACTGCTGAGTACGGTTGTTACCTGTTTGATCACGCAGCAAAACCTCTGCTTAAAGATTTTGTGAACTCACTAAGTACTGAGATGTTAGGTAAACCACTAACGGTTAAAACTAACTCTGTTGATAACGCGCGTTTAATCGAAGTGAATGAAGCAATCCGCACTCACCCTGTAGAAATTGTTGGTAAAAAACTACGTGGTTACATGAAAGACATGAAAACTATCGTTGCAGCTTCTCTATAAGCTAATTTTAATTAATATTAAAAAAGCCGGGATTTAATCCCGGCTTTTTTGTATCTGCCCCCCTTCCACTTCAACAAACACTTTCAACATCATCAATAATACCAATTCCGTTAATTAGATGATCTATTTAGGCGTAGGAAAAATGGATGAAAGCAAGGCATTGATTGCAGTAACTAGTTGTTCTAATTACAAAGTCAATAACAAAGACTAAAACGTAGTTTTATGTCTAGCTAGCATTCATTTTAACAAGCATAAATGAATAGATAATTATCG
>NZ_JBFGZY010000111.1:0-13908 GCF_041586535.1 Psychromonas sp.
ACACCGTTATTCAGTTGCTTATACAATGCCACATTGAACGCATCAATATCCTTAGCCAATTCGTCTGGAAATAGATTGACGTTGCTCGCCACTAAATCTGAAAAGGCGGTATTGAGCATGCGAATAATGTCAGCTGATTCATTGTTTACTATGCTGCCGCTTTGCTTATCCCACAGTACAGGTACAGTTGCCCGACCGGTAAAATCGGGATCGGCCTTAGTATAGAGTTGATGCAGAAATTCAGCACCATTGATTGCATCTGCGTTCGCACCATCAAATCCACCAAACTGCCAGCCGTGGTTGCCAAGCTGAGGGTTGACCACAGTGATATCAATCATATCCTGTAAACCTTTCAGCTGGCGTACCATTAAAGTGCGCGATGCCCAAGGGCAGATCAAAGCAACATACAGGTGATATCGGCCTTTTTCTGCTTTAAAGCCGCCAATACCTGTTGGGCCGGCTTGACCATCGGCAGTGATCCAATTGCGAAATGATGAAGTTTGGCGAATAAAGCGCCCTTGTTCGTCTTTTGCCTGCACGGGTTGCCATTTTTCAGTCCATTTGCCATTAATTAACATAGTCGTATTCTCACTTTTGTTTAATTATTTAGAGTGGTACCACTGACTTTCCCGTGGCATTTAATAGATTCGAATAACAACGTTAACTGTTCAATCTTTTGAAAAGTAAATGATCAAGACTTAGACGACCACCGCCTTGTACAGCTAAGGCAACCAGTGCAACAAAAAGTGTTAACCCGTATTCATAACCGTTGTTGGCAATAAACAGTCCATTGCCAATATGCACTGTAAAAATTGCCACCAACATGGTGAATGCGGCAATCACTGCGGCCGGACGGGTAAGCAGTCCTAGTAATAGCGCCAGACCACCAAAGAACTCGGCACTGCCCGCGAGTAATGCCATCAGATAACCAGGAGTGATCCCAATACTGGCCATCCATTGACCTGTGCCGTCCAAGCCGTAGCCACCGAACCAGGCAAACAATTTTTGTGCCCCGTGCGCTGCCAAAATTAAACCGATTGGTGCGCGAAGTATTAAGCCAGCAAGTCCACCAGCATGAGATTCCAATATTTTTATCAATGAAGTTTTCATCGTTTGTTCCTCTGTAAAATTATTCAGATTATGTTTGCTTTATAATGTCCCTTCCTGATGGGATGAATACACTTTACTATCAACAAAACTAAAGAGTAAGATAGGCTGTGTTGAATAATTAACAACATAATATTGATAATAGAGTTAAGATTGATGCGAAGGATGAGTAATGGATAGAATTGACACTATGCAGGCATTTGTAACGGTAGCGACAGAAGGCAGTTTCAGTAATGCTGCAACAACCTTACAACTATCACCACAATTGGTGAGCAAGTACGTTTCTAAGTTAGAAGAGCGACTTGGAGTACGTTTACTTAACAGGACGACACGTAGCGTTGCCCTCACCGAAGCCGGCACACACTATTTACAACATGCACAACAAATCTTATTAAGTATTGATGAAATGGACTCCCAGCTGGGCGGCTTGCAGCAAAATCCCAAAGGAACGCTGAAAATAAGTGCCCCGGTCTCATTCGCATTAAAGCACATGGCCAGATTAGTTACTGATTTCCAATCACACTACCCCCTGGTCAATGTCGATCTGCAACTTAACGACCGTAAAGTAGACATTGTAGATGAAGGTTTCGATGTCGCACTTCGCATTGGCCACCTAAAAAGCTCTTCGCTTATAGCCAAGTATATCGCGCCCATTCGCTTGATTTTATGCGCTTCGCCCGAGTACCTCCAGAAGCATGGTACTCCCAGACGAGCTGAAGATCTTAAAGACCACCGTTATTTGCATTACAGTTACATGGAAATGGAGGGTAAGGAAGAAACCTACCCTTGGCTAAAGGCAAAAAATAGTGAGCGCGGTGGTGAATTCCATAGCAATAATGGCGATGTGCTGGTTGACGCAGCCATAATTGGCGCGGGTTTAGTTTTGCAACCAACATTTATTGCCGGTGAGGCAATCAGCAGCGGCAAGCTGATCATGGTATTGCCTGAGTGCGAACCAGACCCTTTAGGTTTATATGCCGTTTATGCTCATAGAAAATTACTGCCGAATAAAGTCCGGTGCTTTATCGATTTCATCGAAGGATATTATGGTACGCCGCCATACTGGGACAAACCTATAATTAACAATCAGCCAAATACGGCTCTTTAAATTACAACAAGGAAAAAAACATAGCGTATTTAAAAACCTATGCCTAACTAAAAACTCATTAGGACAAATGCAAACTTTCGGCTTTGCTCCTATCGCCACAGAGCTAGAATTTTGGGTTATTTTGAATTTAATTCCGTATGTTACAAAATATAGTTATAAGGATAGAAAGTGTTTTATGCTCGCAATTGGGAGTTTTGAGCGTACCAGCCACGCTTGGAATCGGGAAAAAGCGAGCATGGCGATAGCTTCACTTCAGGAGCTGCGTTTTACATCTTCATCCTGAATGGCGTGACAGCCTATTATAGCTTTATCCAATAATAATAGTTGTATTATTGCCGCTAACAAGCCCGCAAGGTATGCCCTGCATTATCCGGCACGCTCATCTATTCAACCTTGACGTGCCTTTATTCTTCCTGCTGTCAATTGGCTATGTATCACTTCTTGTAAACGGCGAAAAAATGAGGAACAGGTGGTTCTTGAGTGTCATCATAGGCTTCGAAGCTCTCTTCAGAAAGACCACACCCTATAAAACCATCTATTTCCTTTTTATCAAGAGGAAGAGGGATGTCATTTTGCTGTTCTCCCTGAGCACGGCTTCTACATGAAACAAGAATGAATCCTTGTGGTGCGAGTAGTGATACCATAGCACTTCTTGCCTGCACTCTGTATTTACCTGGTAAGACTTGAATTGTATTGCACTCGTAAACAAGATCATAATTTTCAAACCATTGTGATGGGTAATCAAAAAGATCTGCTATAAGATATTTTACCTTGGTATCTGAATAACGTTTTTTACAAAGACGTATTGCTTCAGGAGAGATATCAAATGCAGTCACCTCATACCCTGCTTCACTCAATGCCTGTGCATCATCACCTACTCCACATCCAACAACGATTGCCTTACGTCCAGTATGATTAAAAGGGGAATTTTTTAGCCATTTTAAAAGGTAAGGATTGGGTTCAAGATCTGCCCAGAAAACCGCTCTATAATCTCCTTCGGCATCGGTATAAATATTATTGAACCATCCGGTCGGATCATCTTGGTCTTGGTAAAATTTGACCATTTTCTTATAGGCAACAGGATCAAACGTTTTCACACCTTTTTACCTCCAATAAATGACCTATATTAATCAGCACCATAATCAATGCGTTGACCACTCCCCGCTGTTGTCATCTAATGATCCGTTGTTTTTGTCACTTTTAGCGAGCTTTGTGCTTCTTTATTAACATGAAGTGTAAATACATCAGGACGAGAATAATGACCAGCCACATCCAAACTACGTTTTGTTTTAGCTACTTGTTGCAGATCTATTTCAGCAAACAAGATGCCATACTCTTTGTTTTTCGGACCAGCTACAATTTTACCTCCTGGTGCAACAACCAGGGAGTCACCATTATTTATCCATTCATCCGGATTTGGATATAACAGCGCTTTATCAGGAAAATCAGCGGGTATATCTGCACAGTTTAATGCAACACCACTACTTATTACCCAGCAACGCCCTTCACGTGCAATATGCTGCATGCTGCCAATCCAACCTTCACCACAGTCATAAGTGGGTGCAATATAAATTTCAACACCTTGGGCAAACAAACTATAACGAGCCAATGGCATAAAATTTTCCCAGCATATTAAAGTGCCTAAACGTCCTACTGGGGTATTAATTACGTTCAAGCCTGATCCATCTCCAAATCCCCAGACCATACGCTCAGGATTAGTAGGCATGAGTTTACGATGACGATTTAATAACTCACCATCATCGCCAATTATCACAGCGGAGTTATACACAGTGCATCGACTTAACTGACCGTCTCTTTCATTTAAACCGCAAACAACAGTCACTTTATGTAACTTAGCCGCCTCTTGTATCGGTCTAAGTTGGCCTGCATCAATATCCACCGCACCATCTAATAACAATTGATGCAATTTTTCACTTACTTTCCAGTCATCACCGGGTCTTAAACGCCATATCCAAGATGGATAACCAGAGATAAATGCTTCCGGAAATATAACTAATTGTGCGTTTTCTTTGGCTGCCTGTGCAATTAGTTGAACTGCTTTTTGAACTGTTTTATCTCGCTCAAACAACACCGGAGCGTGTTGTATTATTGCAACCTTGATCATACATTTCTCCTCGTTTCACGAGAAAATAAATTTATGAATCTTGGTTATGTTTAAATGACCATTAGAAAGTAATAACTAATAACACAACCAAGCTCTTCAATAACGATAGGTGATTGCAGATATTTAACCTTCTGCCGTGACGGGATCGATCACACGTTTTATTTCTGTTACTTTTGTTGCCGGAAAGCCGCTACGCGCTGCGTGTTCATCAACAAGAGCCGCATTGTCGGCTAAATAAATACAAAATGTTTTGTTGCCGGTAACATATGAATGTTCCCATTGAATATTTTTCCGCTCTGCCTTCATATCATTAAGTACACTATTTGATTTTCCTGCGGCCTCACGCAATGCATCTCGATCGGCAGTGCCAATGTCGGGGATATCCCGTTCAATCATAAATTTGGGCATATTATTGCTCCTTTTAATGTGAATTATTTTGGACAAACGAAAATTTCGCTTAGCATATTAATTAACAATAGTCCAGAATTCACAATCAACCTAGATCACGAAAAAAATAAAATTGTGAAAATTAAGTGTATTTGCTCTAACGTGATGAAGTTAAAATGAAATTCGATGTCAGGAAATTGCTCACAAAAAGTGCCTAAAAGATGGGGAATAAAATACTTTGAAGTCGTGACCACGGCTAAACGTAATGAGCCTGGTTTAAATTTACGAATATTGCCTAATGTCATGTCTAAACGCGCAAAACTATCAAATACTTCAACCGCTGTTTTTACTAATTCTAAGCCTACATCCGCAAATACTATATTGCGCTTTACAAATATATATAAGGGATCTCCAATGGCATCACTGAGTTTTTTTATTTGAATTGAAACAGTGGGTTGCGTTAAAAAAAGGCTTTAGCCGCTGCCTTAATCATGCACTGCCAATAAAATATCAAGCTGTCTCATGGTGCCTATATGGGCATGAATACGTGACTGCATACTAACTCCGGTGTGTTTAATTTAAGTGACGGTATTGGCTTTATTAGAACAATATAAGGCCGCTACTTATTGCAATCAATATAGCTAAATCATCATGTGTTAACATCTATATAGATGATAATCTATACCTGAATTAGATAATATCTATTTTTACCTATTAAAACTTATTGCCATACTCCGCGCATCAAAACATTAGTGTACCAACTTGGTATCTTCACATGCAGAAAGGGTAAAACAATGACTATACAAAAAGTAGCAATCATAATGGGTTCTCAATCAGACTGGCCTATTATGCGTCAAGCCACTACTTTGCTTGATAAATTTGAGATTCCTTATGAAGCGATGGTGGTCTCTGCACATCGTACACCGCAGCGATTATATGAATTTGCACATGCTGCTGAAGATAACTATAGCGTGATTATTGCAGGCGCGGGTGGTGCGGCTCATCTACCTGGTATGACGGCTGCATTAACTTGTGTTCCAGTTATTGGTGTTCCTGTTAAAAGTAACGCGTTGAAAGGCATGGATAGCTTATTATCTATTGTGCAAATGCCTAAAGGTGTTGCCGTGGCAACGCAAGCAATTGGTGAAGCAGGCGCATTTAATGCCGGCTTATTAGCGGCACAATTTATGGCAATTCATGATTCTGAATTACAAAGCAAAGTAAAAGCATGGCGTCAGGAGCAGACAGAAAGCATCGCATGGGAGGTAGAATAATGCGCATTGCGATTGTCGGTTGTGGACAACTTTCACGTATGCTGGCACTTGCTGGTTTACCCTTAGGCATTCAATTTAGCTTTATTCAAGATGATATAAGCCAAAATAGAGATTGTGTTGAAGGGTTAGGCATCATCCAAAAGTCGCCAATGAAGTTAGAAGATAACAGTGGCTATGATGCGCAAGCAATAGCGCAGCTGTATCAAGACTTAGGCGCACCTGACTGTATTACAGTCGAAAAAGAGCAGGTGGATCTTGCGCTCCTACAAGCTCTTGCTATTTTTTGTCCTATTTACCCCAGTGTTGAAGCAATAAAAGGCTGTCAGCATCGTGGACAAGAAAAGCAATTGCTAGCAAAGCTCAATATACCCACTTCACCCTATTTTTATAACCAGAGTGCCCTAGAAGCTGTCAAAGTATTAGGCTACCCAGTGATGGTGAAGTCATGTACTGAAGGCTACGATGGCAAAAACCAATGGCTTATTAAAAACCAAGCAGATGCAGAGCAGTTTGACCAATTAGGCGCTGACGATTACATCATTGAAGCATTTGTGGCATTTGATAAAGAGATTTCACTGGTTTCTTTGCGTAATAAACGTGGTCAAATAGAACACTATTCGCTGACGGATAATCACCATGAACAGGGTATATTGAGACACTCGATTGCACCTGCCGTTAATATCTCTGATGCAACCCAGTTACAAGCGCAAGGTTACATGGAAAGGCTACTGACTGAGTTAGATTATGTTGGGGTGATGGCCATGGAGTGCTTTGTTATTGGCGAGGAGCTAATGATCAATGAATTAGCGCCACGTGTTCATAACAGTGGACACTGGACGCAACTAGGAAGCATTACCTGCCAGTTTGAAAATCATATCAGAGCATTAGCGGGGCTAAATCTTGGTAATACCAAGCAAATAGCAGTGACCGGTATGCTTAACCTGATAGGTACTGAGCAACCTCCTTTTGATGCATTAACGGAGAACTCTAAGCTGTATTGGTATAACAAAGCGGTTAAAGCACAACGAAAATTAGGACATATTAATTTCATTGGTGAAAATCAACAGGCCATTCGCGAGAAAATTGCGCAGTTTGAATCACTATAAGTGCTTTTATTTTTACCGTTAATGGGTTGCAGGGCTTTCCCAAATAACGCTTCATATTTATAACAAGAGGTTGAGGTTTTGCCTGGACATCGTTTTGAAAATATCAATTTAAAGGGAGATATCTTTGGTGGTGTCACCACTGCGGTTATCTCTTTACCTTTGGCGCTTGCCTTTGGTGTTGCTTCTGGCGCAGGGGCAGAAGCGGGCCTTTGGGGCGCTATTATGGTCGGTTTTTTTGCTGCCCTTTTTGGTGGCTCAACGAGCTTAATTTCAGAGCCAACGGGTCCGATGACGGTTATTATGACGGCCGTGTTAACCAGTATGATGGCTAAATATCCAGAAACCGGTATTGCGATGTCATTTACAGTGGTAATGATGGCGGGTGCATTTCAGGTTCTTCTTGGTACGCTCAAGCTTGGAAAATATGTCACCTTAATGCCTTATAGTGTTATTTCTGGTTTCATGTCTGGTATTGGCGTTATCTTAATTATCTTGCAGTTATCACCATTATTAGGGCATTCAGCACCTGATGGCGGTGTACTCGGTACACTTTCAGCAATGCCTGAAATGCTTTCTACTGTTAATTATAATGAGCTCTTACTGGGTTTACTTACTCTTGCATTGTTAATCTATTTTCCGAAAAAATATCGTAAATATGTGCCAGCACAACTGGTTGCGTTAGTCGGTGTAACGCTGATATCGATGTATTTATTTGATGCTGAGAGTATACGGCGCATTGGTGTTATTCCGGATGGGTTACCATCGTTAGTGATTCCGCATTTTAATGCTGATATGTTCACCACCATGGTGATTGATGCGTTGGTGCTGGGTACGTTAGGCTGTATTGATACCTTATTAACCGCTGTCATTGGCGACTCACTAACGCGTAAAGAGCATGACTCTGATAAAGAGCTTCGTGGGCAAGGTATTGCCAATATGATTTCAGGCTTATTTGGTGCGCTACCTGGTGCAGGCGCAACCATGGGGACTGTTACCAATATACAAGTTGGTGCGCGGTCGCCACTCTCTGGCATGGTGCGAGCCTTGGTATTGACCTTGGTGGTTCTCGTTGCTGGAGGATTAACTGAGCCTATTCCCATGGCGGTGTTAGCCGGTATTGCAGTTTATGTTGGCATCAACATATTAGATTGGAGCTTTATTCAACGCGCCCATAAAGTCAGCATTCAAAGCATGGGTGTCATGTATGGCGTTATGTTACTCACTGTTTTTGTTGATTTAATAGTCGCGGTTGGTTTAGGGGTATTTATTGCTAATATCATCATTATTGAGCAGTTAAGTCGGGCACAAGCACGTCAAGTAAAAGCGATTAGTGATACAGATAATGATGTGCCACTGACTGTTAGGGAACGGGCAATATTAGAAAAAGCCAATGGCAAAGTATTATTTTTCTACCTGTCTGGACCAATGATTTTTAGTGTATCAAAAGCAATATCCCGTCAGCATACTAGCATTTCTGATTATCAGGTTATGATCTTAGATTTAAGCGATGTACCGATGATAGATGTGACGGTAGGCCTGGCGTTGGAAAATGCGATAAAAGACGCATTAGATGCACAATGTGAAGTGTTATTGTTGTGCCCTAATGTTGAAACACGTAAGCGTTTAGAAAAGTTGAAAGTGCTGGGGTTAATCTCAAGTAACAATCACTGCACATCCAGAGAGCAAGCATTACAATCCGCGCTTACTCATATTTCAGCTTAAAATGGTGAAGTTGAAAATGATTGTCTAAAGCAACCTGCAAAATTCGACCGCTTTCATTATACAGTAGCGGGCAAGGTTACTGAGCTATTACAAAGCACGGTGATGGTAACTATTGGTCATAAGATTGTAGGTTTCTAAGTCGCTTGGGGAGCGAGAGAGAGTCGGATAGACGACACCTGTTACCAAGTGTCGCCCTCCTGAGAACCGTACGTGCAACTTTCACTGCATACGGCTCAAGCCTCCACAAAGGCGTATTACGTTACCCAGCAACCTTATAAAGCAGCTAAGACAGGATTAAACCAAGTGTTTCTACCTTTTTATCCATGTTCGCTATTTTCCGCCAGCCATGAAATTGCCATTGGCCTTTACGGTTAAGAAAATATTTTCGCGCCATCCATTTTCTACCTTTGTTTGGATGACACTTAACTGCCCATTTCCACACATCTACCTATGCATTAAATAATGCAACACTTAAATATGCCCGCGCGCTTGCTGGTTTAAATATTCAAGATGCTTGTGCAAGGTATCCGGAACTAACTAACGGCATTAATGTTGCTGATGGGGCGCTTGTATATGAACAGGTCGCGAAAGATCTAGCGCTTCCATATACACCCTTACAAAAAGCAAGTCAATAACGGTAAGGAAAGTGAAGCAATGATGGAAAAGCACTCGCTTAAATGTAAGTGCTTTTTATATTGCGGGCAGATAGGCAACTTTTCCGACGAAGCGGACATAGACATCAACCTAGCTAGTGAGTTACCAATACCACCAAAGACCGCCTGGGTTTGAGATTTTACCAACGCCGCCAACACGCACAACTTTGTAATGAAGGCGAAGCCGCAACGCAAAAGCTGTCGTCGTGCTTGCCTGGTTAGGCATTTTCACTCCCATAGTTTATGAGCCGAATACCGTGAAACTCAGAGTTACATATACACCGTAGCCCAGCAGGAGCAATCCGCCTTCGAGTCTGCTAAGCCGACTGCCAGTATATAGAAAGAGCAACAAAATCAGCGACGTTCCCAACATGACCCATTGATCAAACTGTAAGATTCGATCATGGACTGGAAGCGGCTGTAGTAAAGCGGAAATCCCGAGTATTCCCAAGAGATTGAAAATATTGCTCCCAAGGATATTCCCAATAGCAACATCGGTATGTCGGCGGAATGCCGCGATTACTGAGATCGAAAGCTCGGGCAGAGACGTGCCAACCGCCACGAGGGTCAAACCTATCACAGCTTCTGAGACACCAAGCGACTCGGCCATTCCCACGGCCCCCTTTAAAAGTACCTGTGAGCCGGCGATCAAAAGGAACAAACCCAACACAACCGCCATCACTACCCATAGCGTTGTTTTTGGTAGAGATGTAACTTCCTCCCCCTCAGCTATGTGTAAACCTGCGGAAGGCACTTCTCCAGAGCGCTCGGTCCAATAAGCCCAGATCAGATAAGCGGCGAGCGCCAAAAGGAATATGGCGGCATCAGACCTTACCAAGGCATCTCCACCGACAAGAACAAGAAACAAAACGCTGGCCGCGACAACAGTGACACCATCACGCCGCAATGCGAGCGGCCTAACTGCAAGAGGCGTTATCAGTGCGCATAAGCCCAGAATCAGCAGGATGTTACCGATATTACTCCCCACAACGTTACCGATTGCGATGTCGGGCTGCTCACTGAGAGCAGCCTCAATTGAGACCACCAGTTCTGGCGCAGACGTGCCGAAACCGACAATTAACAAACCACTGAGCAGAGGCGAAATGCCCAGCCGATGTGCGGCTGCCAGAGATCCTCTGATAAGTGCCTCACCGCCGCCAGTCAGAAGCAACACTCCGATAGCGACGAACAGCAGATTTAACATGATTATGAATTTCCCCTGATAATGACACTAATACATCCAAACTCCCATGAAGCCATTGCTATGCCTCACAAATCTCTTTAAAAAGTTGAAGCGCTTTTGGCCACGCTCCCATCATTTCTTCAAAAGCCTCATCAGTAATCATGACAACCTCAAGGTTTGTTTTGGTATCACTTTCCCTTTTGAAGTGATAAATTTCTTGAGAGCCAATCCACTTTCGCATCATATCGTCAGTGAGCTCAACTTCAATATTCTGCGGATTTACCATTGCAACATGTTTGGTTTTTATCGTCTCATTGGGAACAATTTCTTCGATTATTACTTTTGTGCCTCCTTGAGTTTTGTCAAAGAATGAAATGTACCCGCCCTCTTTCCATTCTCCTTCATAGCTCATTCCTTCGCCCCAAGCTTTTGCCCAGCCCGGATACACCGACTTATCCTTAATTTTTCTAAAAACGAAATCTTGAGGCTTATTGATTTTGATTGAGTATGTTAGTTTTTTCATGAGGCAACCTATGTTATTTAAAAGGCATAGCAGTGTATGAGCCGGTATTCATACTATTACACGTCTTATGCTTATTTAATAAAACTTAGACTATATCAATCATTAAAAACAGTTACTGAGGTCCTGTACTTGTTAAATATTGAAAGCAGAGGGCCTGATCTTTCACTTTGCATTTTTAGCAATTAGGATTTTTTTAAGGCGTTACAAAGGAGAAAGCGACTTAGGTTTTTGGCTCTTCAAGAGACACATAGGTGAAGCAGCTGGAGCAAATTGGCAGAGATAGCTCTTGAAAATAAAACCTGGACTAATCCACCCGAACGGATGAAGAAACGTCGTGAGCATGTCATTGCACAGACCGATAAAATGATCGCCCTACTTGAGGCGATGCGGCCAATCAGTGGGCATCGAGATTACGTATTCCCCTCTGATCACACCCCAAGAACTCACGCCAAGTACTCGTACATCAGTTTTCCGAAATTTTCGATCTAACGGCTGGGAATACCGGATAATTTTTCATTGAGTACTTAGTTGCTTATTTTTAACATCAAATTCATGGCAAGTACCATGCCCCACCACTCCTATTTAACCTGTTTTTTTAGTGTTTATCTGGATAGGTGATTATTTCAAGGTTATAGAAGTAATCAATTACTCATAAAAAAATAAGCATTTTTTTCAGTAACATCCTATCATAAAAACTGTTGGTCGCTCTAAATCAAGCTGCGAAAGCATATTGGACGGCATGCTCAACCGCCGCCAATATTACCGACCGCAAGCCGCAGTAAGACAAAGAGTAGCGTTACACACGAATAAGCGGACGGTCTTAGCCGTCTTTTCGGTATTCGCAATAACGAAAAAAATTAGCAACATAAGATTATTGAAAGTACAAATACAGGGAGTATTTCAAATAAATCTCACATGGAATGTATAACACTTACTTTACATGGAGCAGAATATGATCATGAAAAATTTAATCAGGCCACATTTTCAGCAACTATTGAAGTACGGGCTGATATTCATGCTGTGCATTGCCTGTACCTCGGTATTTGCCGTCACTCTGGAAAAACGCATTTCCACAGGCAATGATGATGCAGAGCAGACAGCAGATGGCAAGATGGACAGAAGCAGCAGTGATATTGAATTGGTATTCGATGATGGCAATCAAACCGTTGGTCTCCGCTTTGATAATTTGGGTATACCCAATGGGGCGACAATAGAGCAGGCTTACATTCAGTTCAACGTTGATGAATCCAATACGAATGCGGCCTCGCTTGAGATTCGTGGTGAAGCCGTTGATTCCGCAACAATTTTCACATCCGATTATTTTAATATTTCAAACCGCCGGACAACTTCAAATATGATCTCTTGGGAACCAGTGGCTTGGAATACGGTACATGCACAGGGCGGAGACCAGCGTACACCGGATCTCCGCGATGTTATTCAGGAGATAATCAATCGTAACGGCTGGCAGAGTGGTAATGCCCTTGCCATTATCATCACCGGTAGCGGCGAGCGCACTGCGGAATCTTATGAAGGTGACCAGACAAAAGCACCACAACTATATATTGAATACACAATATCTTCAGAACCCCCTGAACCAGAGGCGACTCCAGAACCTGAACAGATAGAAACACCTGAAGCAGTAGCTGTTTGCAGCGATACAGCAACTGCTAAAGTGTATTTGGTTGGCGACTCAACAGTAGACTCTGATTCAGGTTGGGGGGATTCTCTAATTGATTATTTAAGCTCTGGCAGTGTAGTAGTGAATGAAGCTGCGGGAGGAAGAAGTAGTAAATCATTTTATGAAGAAGGTCTGTTTGATATAGTAAGAGCCAACCTAGAAGAAGGCGATTATGTCCTTATTCAGTTCGGTCACAATGATTCAAAATCTGACAGTAAACTATATACTACCCCAGGTAGTTCACCCGACTATGAAGGCACCTACCGAGATTATTTGGAACTCTACGTCGATGAAACAAGAACAACTGGTGGAATTCCCATCATAGTTACTTCTGTAAACCGAATGGATTTTGACAGTGAATATTCTTTGAATATGACTCTCGGCGAATATCCTGCTGCAGCCCGAAAAGCAGCTCTAGACTTTGGAGCAGTAATGCTTGACCTCGAAAAAGAAAGTGCAGAGATATTTAATTCTCTAGGTGAAGAAGAGACACTTTCCTTGTATTCTGATGGATCTAGTAAAACTCATTTTCCTTCAGACAAGTCATTCCGTGTTGCTAAGATGGTCGCAGATCTTATAGGAGAATCATCTAGCTCTTTGCGCTGTTCTCTAGCTAATTATAATCCTACAACTGAACCTGAAGTGACCCCAGAACCTGAATCAGAAGTGTCTCCAGCCCCTGAAACAGAAGTGACGCCAGACCCTGAACCGGAAGTGACACCAGAACCTGAACCGGAAGTGACACCAGAACCTGAACCGGAAGTGACGCCTGCCCCTGAAGAAGGCTTCATCATTACCCTACAAAGGACTGTCTCAGCCAGTGCAGAGGATATTGAAGAGGAAGGGAACGGAAAAATGGACTTTAGTAGTTCCGATCTGGAATTAGGCTCTTACCCTAATCCTAATGATCAACAAACCGTAG
The DNA here is from genome assembly GCF_041586535.1 of Psychromonas sp. Lineage (GTDB taxonomy): Bacteria > Pseudomonadota > Gammaproteobacteria > Enterobacterales > Psychromonadaceae > Psychromonas. Next base: position 13,789 of record NZ_JBFGZY010000111.1, read on the forward strand.
CTATTCGTTTCACTGATTTATCCATTCCAAGCAATGCCAACATCACCAAAGCTTATATCCAATTTAAGGTAGATGAAAAGTCTTCCGGTAATGCTAAAATTGATATTTATGGTGAATATA
>NZ_JBFGZY010000112.1:0-13884 GCF_041586535.1 Psychromonas sp.
AGATTGATTAAACGAACAATAACCCCCTTTCGAGAGATTGATAAAAAGACATCAATCCTCTACCGGGTGAACATTTTGAACTTAGGTTCAAAAGTTCTTATTAGCTTTTCTAATTAACTTTTTATGCTTGGCGACCATAGCATTGTGGTACCACCTGATCCCATTCCGAACTCAGCAGTGAAACGCAATTGCGCCGATGGTAGTGTGGGGTCTCCCCATGTGAGAGTAGGTCATCGCCAAGCGCCTAATAAACGAAAAATCCCTGTTGACTATGTTAGCAGGGATTTTTTCGTTTAAGCGCTTGATGCGATGACCAACTCGAACATGGGAAATAAAAAGTGGCCACGCAGTGGCATTCCTTTCATGTGATAGTAGGGCGAAGTGGTGCGACAGCACCGTGTCACGAGCGGCTGAGCTCCGCGAATCCTGTCCATCGCCGACTAGCAAAGCAAGCTAAAGACAGGATGCACAGGGTTTATCCGCTCATGGTACTGAACTGGCGTTCAATTCACCCCGCGCCCCTCTCAGCAGGTATTTTTTCGTTTAAGCGCCTGACGCGATAAATAGATCCAATAGGGATTCTCCACTTTCAAAAAACAGCTGTTTTTTACTACTTCAATTTAGGGCATTATTGACTTCCGACAGACTCCAATCGCTTAAGGGTTGAAGTTATAGTGATAACTTTATAAAGCCTTTTAATTGAATGATTAATTCCCTACTGAACGAGCTGATAAGATGAGCAAACTAATTAATAAAGATACTAAAGTATGTATGTCGCTGGCCGCCAGACCGAGTAATTTTGGTACCCGGTTTCATAATTTTTTATATCAGGCGCTTGACCTTGATTACCTGTATAAAGCTTTTACGACAAAAGATTTAGCAGGAGCTATTGCAGGTGTAAGGGCGCTGAGTATCCGCGGCTGCGCGATATCCATGCCATTTAAAGAGGAGGTTCTCGCACTGGTAGATGAACTGGATCCCTCAGCCAAAGCTATAAACTCCGTTAATACTATTGTTAATAATGACGGCTATCTGAAAGCTTATAATACTGACTATATTGCGATTGCGACTCTGTTGTCTCAATATGGGGTGAACAAAGATCTGGTTTTTGCGTTAAAAGGAAGTGGCGGCATGGCGAAAGCTGTTGCCTGTGCTTTAAAAGATGCAGGCTTCTCACAAGGGTATATCGTTGCCAGAAATGAAATAGCAGGCAAACAACTGGCTGCGCTCTATGGTTATCAATGGGTAGCTGATAGTAAGGAGCTGCAGGCTAAGCTGCTGATCAATGTAACGCCGTTAGGCATGTCCGGCGGCCCTGATCAATACACTCTCTCTTTTAGTGAAAGTGAAGTGGATAATGCAGAGATTATTTTTGATGTGGTTGCCTTACCGGCAGTAACTCCCTTGATTGCTTATGCTAAGGCACAAGACAAAACGGTTATTAGCGGCAGTGAGGTGTTTGCTTTACAGGCCGTCGAGCAGTTTGCTTTATATACAGGTGTGCGTCCTGATGCGGATCTGTTTGAGAAAGCGGCAAAGTTTTCCAGAGGTTAAACTATGGGTAATTTTGCCGCATTTCAGTGATACTGGGAAGCTCTGCGCTGATTATCCAATCAACCTAATTGGGATAACCCGCTTTCCTCCCTTTGCTTTGGCAGGTATAGCGAAATCAGCGTGGTTAACAGCAAAAAGGTAAATGAAACCCATAAGCAGGCGGCGAGGCCCGCCATCTGAAAGACCAGACCTGAAAGAATGGTGCCGATCAGGCGTCCCATCGCATTGGCCATATAATAAAAGCCGACATCCAGTGACACACCATCACCTTTGGCATAGCTGACAATCAGATAAGAGTGCAGAGAGGAGTTCACCGCAAATACTGCACCGAAAATCAGTAATCCGATTACAATCACAAGTTGCGGCTGCCATTCCATCTGTACGCCAAATGCGATCAATCCGGTGACCAGGGTTAACAGGCCAGCCCATATAAGCGCTGCAGAACCATCCGGTATTTTACCCTGCGCTTTTCCCGTGATCTTTGGTGCAAAACCCTGCACCACTCCATAGGCAATAACCCACAATGCGAGAAAGCCGCCGACCCATAAATGATCCCAGGCAAATACAGAGCCAAGGTAGACGGGCAGGGCAACAACAAACCATACATCGCGTGCGCCAAACAGGAACATGCGCGCAGCAGAAAGAATGTTAATACTGCGTGATTTAGAAAACAGATGCTTGAATTTAGGTTTATTTTTCGCTTTACCCAGATCACCCTCAAGCCACAAAAGGCTACCTATCAGCACCACCGCCAGCACAGCAGCCATCATTAATACTGCAACCTTAAAACCAACAACGGAAAGCAGTAAACCGCCGATAAAAAAGCCTGCACCCTTGAGGGCGTTCTTGGAGCCGGTCAGTATGGCAATCCATTTATAAAGTGCACCTTGCTGATCATCTGCGACCAGGGTTTTAATCGCGCTTTTTGCGCTCATTTTATTGAGATCTTTGGCAATACCGGAAACGGCTTGAGCTGCCATTACCCAGGGAATGGTTAACCAGATACTGGGTACGGCAAGCATAAGCAAAGCAAAAACCTGCATGGCCAGGCCTATGTTCATGGTTCGATTAAGCCCTAAATGTGCGCCTAACCATCCGCCGATCAGGTTGGTGACTACACCAAAAAACTCATAAAAAAGGAAAAGCGAAGCAATCGCCAGGGTGCTGTAACCCAAATCATGAAAATAGAGCACCACCAGCATACGCAGTGCACCGTCTGTAATGGTGAAGTTCCAGTAATTAAAAGTAACGAGCATATACTGGCGCACACTCTTACTTAGGCTAGAAAACATAACCTTAATCTCTCTTAATTAAAAAGGGCAAGTTAACCTTGCCCTGTAGTTGTTATTATTTTGCCGCAGCAAATTGATTTATATATTCAATCTGTAATGGCTTGGTAAATGCCCCCGGACGAAGCGCTTTTACTTCTGATTTAATCCGCTCCAGCTCCCATCCCAACTCAAGCAATAAGTGTGCAGCCAGTATACCTGTACGACCGGAGCCGCCCATACAATGAAGGGCTAATTTACCGCCCTGATTGACGATATTGTGCAGCTCGGGACTTACCTGCTGCCACTGAGAAGCAAACTCTTCAGCGGGCGCTTGATCATCTTCAATGGGCAGATGGAACCAGGCCATTCCCAGCGCTTTAGTTTGCTCCGGTAATTGTGCAACACCGGCTTCAGCCATTTCAGCTAATGATAAAGCGGTAACAACAGCTTGTACGCCCTGCGCTTTCAGCTGTCCCAGTGAGGCCGATAAATCTGCTTCTTTTGTTCCCGGGCAAGGTGTTAACACTAAAGCTGATTGACCTTCTAATATTTGTAGCTCCCAAGTTGGGTGAATCGTTGCATGTGTCATGTTCTTACCCCTTATGCTAAGCCGACTTTGCGGACAAGTTCTGCGGTACGGGTTGCGTAGCCCATTTCGTTATCATACCAGGCATAGATTTTCACCATGCGCGAACCGACAACCATAGTTGATAATGCATCAACGATAGTCGAACGCTGGTCACCCTTGTAGTCGATAGAGACCAGCGGACGATCTTCATATCCGAGAATGCCCTGCAGTTCATTCTGCGAAGCTTCTTTTAACAGTGCATTAACTTCCTCAGCGGTGGTATCACGTTTAACATCAAAAATAATATCTGTCAGTGATGCATTAGCCAGCGGAACGCGCACAGCATGGCCGTTAATCTTGTCTTTCAGCTCAGGGAAAATCTCAACGATTGCTTTAGCAGATCCTGTTGTGGTCGGAATCAAACTCATACCGCAAGCACGGGCGCGACGAAGATCCGAGTGAGGTGCATCGAGAATCGTTTGCGTATTGGTCAGGTCATGAATTGTTGTAAATGAAGACTGTTCAATACCCAGTTTCTCATGAATCACTTTAACAACAGGGGCAATACAGTTGGTTGTACAAGATGCAGCCGTTACGATCTTATGCAAATCCGGATTAAAGATATGATCATTTACGCCGACAACAATATTGGCAATACCTTCCTCTTTTACCGGTGCGGAAACGACGACTCGCTTAACACCCTGCTGCAGATATTTATTTAAGAAATGGCCTTTGCGGTGTACGCCGGTTGCTTCAATCACGACATCACAACCGGACCAGTCAACCGCGTCAATATCCCGCTCGGAAGTGGTCTTTATGTGCTGGCCATCAATAATCATCTCTGCACCATCAGTTGTTACCTCATGCTGCCAACGCCCCTGAACGGAGTCAAACTCCAGCAGATGGGCAAGGGTTTTGCAGTCACCTGCAACATCGTTAATTACAACAAACTCCAGCTCCGGCCAGTCAAATGACGCGCGCATAGCTAAACGGCCGATGCGGCCAAATCCATTAATTCCAACTTTAATCGTCATCTTTATTTACTCTCTCTTTAATAAATCAGGTCTAAGCGGCACAAGGGCGGTTTTCCATCCCTTGTAACCGTTCAATATCTTGCTGATATTGTTCTTTCAGGCAGTTTGAATCTTTTAAGCCGGTGATGATTTTTCGCAACCAGCCTGGCAGTTCATTAGAAACGCTATACCTCACCCATTGGCCTATTCGCTCGTCAACCAATACACCAGACTGGCGCAACTGCGCAAGGTGACGTGAAATTTTAGGCTGACTCTCCTGCAGGGCCTGGGTTAATTCGCAGACGCACAGTCCCTCTTCTCTGGCAATCAGCAGCAGACAACGGACGCGTGTTTCATCTGATAACATTTTAAAAAATTGATTCGGCAACATTTTTTAATTCACTTATATGGATATACGCATATCTTATAAAATAAAAAATAGAAGTCAAGCAGATCTGTTCACTGTTATGAAAGGTTCATATATTGAGTTCTAACAGAAAACATGGACAGATAACGGGGGAGATCAGATAACAGGGGGAGCAGGGTGAATAGTTTTATAGAAATACTACAAAAAAGGGACTCGTTACTGAGTCCCTTTTTTTATACAATCTATTGTATTTTATAAAATATAACGGCTTAAATCTTCATTTTCTACAACATCATCGAGCATATTGGCAACATAACTTTCGTCAATGATAATGGATTCGCCCTGGCGATCCGAGGCTTCATAGGAAAGATCATCGAGAATGCGTTCCATTAAGGTATGTAACCGACGTGCACCGATATTTTCAGTCGTTTCATTTACATGCCAGGCAGCCTTAGCTATTTTATCGATACCATCCTGGGTAAACTGCACTGTTACCCCTTCGGTTGCCAATAGGGCCTGATACTGCTCGGTTAAAGAAGCTTTTGGCTCGGTTAATATTCTTGCCAAGTCACCTTCTGTCAGCGCTTCCAGTTCAACTCTGATAGGTAGGCGTCCCTGGAGTTCCGGAATAAGATCTGAAGGTTTGGCAATTTGAAATGCACCTGATGCAATAAACAGCATATGATCTGTTTTTACCATGCCGTGTTTGGTACTGACTGTTGATCCCTCAATTAAAGGTAACAAATCACGTTGTACACCTTCTCTAGATACGTCAGGGCCGGAAGCATCACCACGTTTGCAAATCTTATCTATTTCGTCGATAAAGATGATGCCGTTGTTTTCTGCAGCAAAGAGGGCTTTTTCTTTAAGATCTTCCTGATTAATTAATTTTGCCGCTTCTGACTCTATCAGTGTTTTCAGGGCATCTTTAATCTTCATTTTGCGCTTTTTAGTTTGCCCCTTACCGGACATATTTTCGAACATACCCTGTAATTGATTGGTCATCTCTTCCATACCCGGAGGAGCCATTATTTCCACACCTACCTGCGGGGCGGCTACTTCTATTTCAATCTCTTTATCATCTAATTTACCTTCACGCAGTTTTTTACGGAAAGATTGGCGTGCCGCACCGTCTTCAGTATTGATATCCTGCCATTCACCGCCTGTTTTAGCTGGCGGGATAAGGATATCCAGAATGCGATCTTCTGCTAAATCTTCCGCTTTATGGGTCACTTTTTCCATTTCCGCTTCGCGGGTAATTTTAATCGCCACATCCACCAGATCGCGAACGATAGACTCAACTTCTTTACCGACATAACCAACTTCGGTAAATTTAGTTGCTTCCACTTTAATAAAAGGTGCCTTAGCCAGTTTTGCTAAACGGCGCGCTATTTCTGTTTTACCTACACCGGTAGGACCGATCATCAAAATATTTTTAGGGGTAACTTCCTGGCGAATTTCTTCTTCAAGCTGCATACGTCTCCAGCGGTTACGCAGGGCGATAGCGACGGCACGTTTCGCATTTTTTTGGCCAATAATATGGCGGTCTAACTCATGAGCGATTTGTTTGGGTGTCATATTTGACATATTTTTATACCTTATTTGTCACTTTTTGTACTAATTTTATCTTCAAAATCAATACATTCAATTGTTTGAGTTGTGTTAGTAAAAACACAAATATTGCCGGCTATCGTCAATGCTTTCTGGACAATACTCTTGGCATCTAAATCGGTATTTTCCAATAATGCAATGGCTGCTGATTGCGCAAAGTTACCACCGGAGCCAATGGCTATTAAATCATTTTCAGGTCTGACCACATCACCATTACCGGTGATGATGTAAGAATCTTTTTTATCTGCAACAGCTAAAAGAGCCTCAAGCTTGCGCAGCATTCTGTCTGTACGCCAGTCTTTTGCTAATTCGACAGCTGCACGTTCAAGGTTACCCTGATGTGCCTGCAGTTTTGCTTCAAAACGTTCTAAAAGGGTAAATGCATCGGCTGTACCGCCGGCAAAGCCTGCTATTACCTGATTGTTATATAAGCGGTGCACTTTTCGCGCATTACTTTTCATGACGGTATTACCGAGAGAAACTTGACCGTCACCACCAATAACTACTTGGTTACCGCGACGTACTGAAACAATAGTAGTCATATTAATACCTTTGAACTGGGGGAATAGAATTAGCCGTATCGTTAGGCCGTTATTCAATATATATGGGGGATTATCAGGTTTTCAAGGGGCAACAAAAACGAAAAGGATAAAATAATAATTTATCCTTTTCGTTTATTAATACGCATCTTCGAATAGTTTGACTATGTCCAAGCTATTTTAAAATGGATTGGCTTTGTATTTATTATTAACTAACGCCAGAACCAAATCTGACAGCCGTTTATCTTGGCGCGTTGTAATGTATGGCGGTCTTTTTCTGCAGGTCGCTTACGCTCATAAGGGCCTAAAATAACACGATACCAATTACCTGTTTTTCTGACCTCACTGTTTAAACCTTGAAATGCAATTCTGGCTTTTAATGATTCTGCGTCATTCTGCTGGCGGAATGAACCGCACTGCATCTGATAAGGCCTGGTCTCCACTACTTCATCAGGTATATCCACATCGACCTTTTTTGTCTTAAGGATATGTTCATATTCCCATTTAGGTTGAGGTTTCTCCGGCAACACCTCTTCTTTTTTCTGTGCCGGTTTATTAACGATTTGCGGTGTTGATGGTTTTTCGACCCAGAACACAAAATAGCTGATAAACCCTAATATTAATAAAGCCGCTAAAACAGCTAAGTAAGGGATACCATTCATCGCCCCTTTATTTTTAACCGCAGCGCGTTTGCGTACAACGCGCTTTTTTTGGGATCCCGCTCTAGCTGGTTTACGTCTATTCACGGTGGCCATAGCTTACATGCGCTCCAGCGTATTAATTCCTAATAATGATAATCCCTGTTTAAGTGTTTTAGCGGTTAAAGCTGCTAATTTCAGGCGGCTCTGTTTTTGCCCTTCCGTTTGTGCAGCTAAAATCGGACAAGCCTCATAAAAGCTGGAAAATAATCCGGCTAATTCAAATAAATAGGAGCATAAAAAGTGCGGCATCCCTTGTTTGGCAACAGATTTTACAATTTCATTAAACTGCATCAGCTTATTTGCTAAATCTATCTCTTTCTCTTCAGTCAAAGACACTGGCGCCGTGATACTTTGCATTTCAATGCCCGCCTTGTTGAATATACTGGCAACACGTGTATAAGCATAAAGGAGGTAAGGAGCTGTATTACCTTCAAAACTTAACATGCTGTCAAAACTGAAAGTATAGTCGCTGGTGCGGTTTTTAGATAAATCTGCATATTTAACCGAAGAGATCCCCACAATGGAGGCAATATGACGCAGCTCTTGTTCATCCATATCCGGATTTTTTTCTTTTACTAAATCGTACGCGCGCTCTTCAGCTTCTGTTAACAGATCCGCCAGTTTTGCAACTGTTCCTGAACGGGTTTTAAAGGGACGGCCATCTTCACCCATCACTGTACCGAAGGGCATATGCTCAAGTGATGTTTCTGGCTTAACAAAACCAGCCAAGCGAGCGACTTCAAATACCTGCTGGAAGTGCAGGCCCTGACGTGCATCTACAAAATAAAGCACACGATCAGCATTTAATTGATTTTGACGGTAACGCATTGCAGCAAGATCAGAGGTGGCGTACAGGAAACCACCATCTTTTTTCTGGATAATAACCGGTAGAGGCTCACCTTCTTTATTTTTAAAGCTCTCCAGGAATACACATTTTGCCCCCTGGCTTTCCTGAAGTAGGCCTTTTTTATCCAGATCAGCAACAACAGCTGCTAAATCATCGTTATAGGTGCTTTCGCCACGTACATCCTGACGTGTCAGGCTAACACCCAAACGGTCATAGGTTTCCTGGCAATGTGACAGACTGATTTCATTAAACTCTGTCCATAGTTTTAAGCATTCCGTATTGCCGCTTTGCAGTTCAACAACCAGATTACGTGCGCGTGTTGCAAAATCTTCCGACTCATCAAAACGACCTTTTGCGGCACGATAAAAAAGCTCTAAATTCGACAGATTATTTTCAATCGGCTCATTTTTAGCGCGTAACTCTTCCATATACGCGAGCAGCATACCAAACTGCGTGCCCCAATCACCAACATGGTTCTGGCGAATAATTTTATTGCCCTGAAACTCCAGGGTGCGTGCCACAGCATCGCCAATAATTGATGAGCGCAGGTGACCCACATGCATCTCTTTGGCCAGATTTGGGGATGAGTAATCGACAACTATTGTTTGCGGATTCGCTTCTGCTTCAAGGTTTAAGTTTTCGTCTGAATAAGCGCTATCAATCTGTTCTTCGAGAAAGTTTGGATTAATGAAAAAATTGATAAATCCGGGGCCGGCTATTTCCATTTTTATGATTAATTTCGAGTCCGGAATATTTGCTACTATCAACTCAGCCAACTGACGTGGATTTTGTTTAGCAGGTTTTGCTAACATTAATGCGAGATTGTTCGCAAAGTCGCCATGGGATTTATCTTTGGTGCGATCAATAGCAATGCGCGGTTGAATCTCTTCAGGAATAATCTTTTGTGTTTGTAGGGAAACAATTGCTTGTTCAAGTAGTTGCTGAATGTGCGCTTTCATAGATAAATCACCAATAGGGACGGACGAATAAATAAGCGCAATTCTACAGTTTATCGAGGGTGAACACTAGGGGCTGTTTCTCTTTCAAGGTTGTTTTTGCAGCGGTTTGTAGTTTCTTTAATACAAGCAGAGGCTTTGTGGCGTGGTTATTCTGGATAAACAGACGATAACGCAGTGAAAAGAAGTTCCAAATGGAGGCAGAAGGGAGTGGTTAAAAGCGTTTTATTCGCGGCACACCTCGCCCGCGATTAAAACGCTTATTACCCAGCCTTATTATCTGCTTGGACATGTTATTTCTGATAATAGGAGCTTATAAATCTCCGGTTATGCAAAAAAGACCAATATCATAAATACCGGACAGACAATACGCACATAAAGCGGCCAGATCTTCCAGAATAAACCTTTCTCCAGCTCCGGATAGCCTTGTTTAATCTCTTCAAGAAGTTTATTACGGCTCCATACCCAGCCAACAAGCAGTGCAAAGCATAAACCTAAAATCGGCTGGCCGTATACTGTGGTAATTTCAATCACCAAACCAAATAGGGCGCCAAAATTAAATACGATAACAGCTGCTATCAGGGTAATTAAGCCGCCAATCCAAGCCACTGCCGTGCTGCGTTTATGGTTTAACTCTTCAATGGCACAAGCAACAGGTACTTCCAGCATCGAGATAGAAGAGGTAAGTGCGGCAATAATCATCAACAGGAAGAATATCAGGCTAACAACTAAACCTGCGCCTCCCATTGTATCGAACATGGCCGGCAGAACGGTAAATACCAGTGTATCAGAGCTTAATAGTTCCCCTGCTTCAGAGAAAATTTGCACGCCTTGCGCTTTTGCTACAAACATAGCTGGTAGAATAAGTAAGCCGGCACCAATAGCAACGCCTGTATCAACGGCTGCAACCTGAGCTGCTGTTTTGGGAATGTTGATATCTTTGCTCAGGTAGGAGCCATAAACCATGATCGTACCAACACCTAAAGAGAGAGAAAAGAAGGCCTGTCCCATTGCACTTACTACCAACTTAGGGCTTAAGTGAGAAAAGTCAGGGATCAGGTACATTTTTAAACCTTCCGTTGCCCCATCCAGAGTAAAGATATAGATGATCAGAATGGCAAATAACCCGAAAAGCACAGGCATAAGGCGGGTAGACCAAAGCTCGATACCATCATGTACACCGTTTTTAACGACGTGCATAGTCAGAAGCATAAAGGTAACCATCAAGGTCAAATTACGTGCTGGCCCAAAGCTGTTCACCCAATCAGAGGCTGTTGTTAAGCCTACAATATCAAATAGACTTCCTGCAAAAGACCCCACTAACCAGCCGGCAACGATAGAGTAGAAACTTAAGATAAGTGACGCGGTAATCATTGCTGCAAGGCCGAGTAATATTGCTCCGGACCTGCCTTTTGGCCAAACAGCTCTAATTGAACCAATCGGATCAGATTGGCCATAACGGCCAATCGTTAGTTCAGCCACCAACATTGGAAATGCGAGTAAACAGATCATCGCTAGATAGACGAATAAAAACACAGCACCGCCATTGCTTGCTGTTTGTGTTGGGAAACCCCATATGTTACCAAGGCCAACTGCAGATCCTGCCGCTGCCATGATAAAGCCAAACTTTGATGAAAATTGTGCCCTTGAATTACTTGCCATTATATTTTTTCCGTCTGTTTATTGTGTTTACGTAAGTATTAGGGTCTTGGCTTTTTGCATGCGCTTTGGCTGCAAATGCGACCCTATCGTTTTTAATGCCCTGATCTTATGATTGTTATTACGCAGTTTGAGAGTTTAACGGTAAGTCATTCTGTGTAATTTGAAGGATTCAGTAAAACTAATGTCCCGTTTTAACATCTCAGAGGTCTCCATTAAGGTGAAAACATAACAAAGGCACTTGCAACGAATATGCCAGATATTATAGAAAAGAGGGTTAGATTGATTTTATCTTGTAACCTTTTGTATTTAAATTAATTTTATTTTTTGTGAGGTGTTTTGGCGAGAAGTTGTTTTCTTTCTCAAAATAGTATTTTGCACATTTTCGTGTTATTTGATTGATTTGTGCTTTATTGTGGTGTTTATTGTGTTTTTTGTGCTTATTTTTGAGGTTTGTCAGGATTGTGTGTTGTCTTCTATTGTTTGTTACAAGGAAGCGTCTTTTATCAACATCTGCAAATTAAAAAGCCTGCAATAACGGATCAGCTTACAGGCTTTTTATTGGTTAATTCTTAACGACTAAGAGATTAATATGCTTAAGTCATCATGTTAAGCAAATCATTAGCGGCGGCCACTACAGTGCAGCAAAAGCCTGAGCGACTTTATCAATGTTGGCTTGATTTAAGCCTGCCAAACACATACGGCCGCTGGCAATTAAGTAAATACTGTGAGTCTCTCGTAGTTCATTAACTTGCTGCTGGCTAAATCCGGTGTAGCTGAACATCCCTTTTTGCTCAATAAGAAAATCAAAGTTTTTCTCGGGTACTAAGGATTTGAGCTGTTGATGTAACCTATGGCGCATTGAGTCAATACGTGAACGCATGGTTTCTACTTCAAATACCCATTGCTGGTTTAATGCCTTATCGTTAAGTACTTGTGACACTAATTGTGCGCCGTATTTAGCAGGGCTTGAATAATTGCGGCGTACGGTCGCCTTAAGCTGTCCTAATACACGCGTTGCTGTCTCTGCGTCTTGGCACACTAAAGAAAGCCCGCCAACCCGCTCACCATAAAGAGAAAAAGTTTTCGAGAATGAGTTACTTACTAAGAAAGTAATGGCAGGGCGCTTGGCGAGCTCTGTGATCACATAGGCATCCCGCGCTATACTGTCGCCAAAGCCCTGATAAGCCATATCAAAAAATGGAATCAGTTGCTGTTTTTCTAAAAGCGCTATCACGGCATCCCATTGCGCAGTGGTTAAATCAATACCTGTCGGGTTGTGACAACAAGGATGCAGTAAGACAATATCGTTCTCAGGTAATGAAGCAAGCGTATCTAACATTCCTTCAAAATCCAGTGCACAGCTAGTCGCATTAAAATAAGGATAATGACCAACTTCAAAACCTGCACCGGCAAAAATAGCATTGTGGTTTTCCCAGGTAGGATCACTTACCCATACTTTTGCATCAGGAAAATAGTGTTTTAAGAAGTCAGCGCCAATCATCAGTGCGCCAGAGCCGCCCAAAGCCTGGATGGTGGCAACGCGTTGCTCAGCTAATGCCGGGTGATCTGCGCCAAAGACTAGCGTTTGTACTGCTTTTCGGAATGCCTTATCTCCCTCCATCGGTAAATAAAGACAAGGCTCATTAGGGGCGTCGTAGCGTATTTTTTCGGCTCGCTGGACACTTTCTAATGTTGGTATTTTGCCCGCATCATCGTAATACAAACCAATACTGAGATTTACTTTATCGGTACGGCTGTCTGCCATGAATTTTTCCATTAAGGATAAGATAGGGTCCCCTGCATAGGGGGTAACATGACTAAGCATGGCGTGTTCTCCTGTTAAACGGTGTAGCGATCTTTACGATGATTTAATGCGATAATAAGATTAAGCACTAAGCCACAAAAAATAGAGAGGATTAATTGGTAGGTCGAAACAATGGATAACGAGATCAGCATGATCGTCACGTCGGCTCCCATTAGTAACCAGCCAGCTTTAATGGCAAATCTATCCTGCAGGTAGAGCGCTAAGATATTGAAACCACCTAAACTCGCCTTGTGACGAAATAAGATAATAAAGCCGACGCCAAAAATAAAGCCGCCAAAAATTGCAGTATAAAGCGGGTTAACTTCTTGAATATTAATGAACTGGTCATGCAGAGATGAAAAAACAGAAACTAAAAGGACTGCGGAGAAGGTTTTCGCGGTGAATACCCAGCCCATACGACGGATAGCTAAATAATAAAATGGTAAATTTATGAGAAAGAATACCACTCCAAATTCGATACCTATCTTGTAATGAAGTAAAAGCGACAAGCCGGCTGTTCCCCCCGTCAACAGGCCGGCATGCTTTAAAAACAATACGCCAAATGAGACTAAGCTGGTGCCTATTAATATTGCCATGGCATCTTCAAACCAACGGTGGTCGGGGGTTATTTTGTTTTCTGCTTTTGTTTGTGTTTCTGTTAATGCGATATCTGACATTGCACATGACCTTACTGTTAATTACGTTTTGCTTGAACTGTGCGTTATTTATATCACAATGATTGAACCGTGCAAGTGTTGCTTTATTTTTGTTTTATTTGTGCATTTGTGGTGCGTTGATGTGCTTTAATGGTGCATTGTTAGACGCTCCAGATTCAAGAACTTATAGTAAATCTGATCTTCCGCACCTGTTTTAAGAATAAATCTGCCTGTAACGTTCTCCTAAACAGTCAATAATAACTTGCTGCCGCTCCTTCCAATTCACCACCATAGGAGCTTGTTCCTCCAGATAAATAACCGTAACGCCTTGGAAG
>NZ_JBFGZY010000113.1:0-13686 GCF_041586535.1 Psychromonas sp.
AAGAAAAAGCACTCAACTTCCCGGATCAAAAGAAAAAACCAACTCAAAATCCAACAGCTCGCTGGGTATTTCAATGCTTCCAAGGCGTTACGGTTATTTATCTGGAGGAACAAGCTCCTATGGTGGTGAATTGGAAGGAGCGGCAGCAAGTTATTATTGACTGTTTAGGAGAACGTTACAGGCAGATTTATTCTTAAAACAGGTGCGGAAGATCAGCTACAAGCAGTAAAGCGACGCTAACCGCTTATCGTCAACGCTGTATCAGAGTGGCACAATATTTAGCTGAATTACCTTCCTGCCGCGGTGCTGAAATCAAAAAGGCAATCGATGAACCGCAGGCAACCCTGTTTTTAAGAGATAATTATTATGCCTGGTTTGAAAAGATAGAACGGGGTGTTTACCGTCTTTCGCAAAAGGGACGTAACGAACTTCCGGAGTGGCTGATGAAAATGGATAAATTATCTGTTAATTAAAATAAAAAAGGCGACTTATAAGCCGCCTTTTTTGCCAGAAAGTTAAAATATCACTTACGCAGCATCTTAATGACACGCAGTTGTGCAATTGCTTCCGCTAATTGCGCAGTAACAAGAGCATAATCAATATCCGAGCTCGGATTTGACATTTGTTCCTGTGCTGAACGTTTAGCAGCTTCTGCTTTGGCCAAATCAAGGTCTTGACCTCTGATTGCCGTATCAGCAAGCACCGTTACGCCATAAGGTTGAACCTCAAGAAAACCACCTGAGACATAAATAACTTCTTCATCACCATGCTGTTTCACCAATTTAACCATACCTGGTTTAATCGGCGTTAATAGCGGGGTGTGTCCAGGCATAATACCTAACTCACCTTCCTGACCGGATACTCGCAGGTGGGAAACTCGTCCTGAAAACAGAGACGTTTCCGCACTTACAACATCTAGATGTGTGGTCATCGCTTTAGTCATAGTAACCTCCGGGTATTATAAGCGTTTCGCTTTTTCTACCGCTTCTTCAATCGCACCAACGTACAAGAAAGCTTGTTCAGGTATATCATCGTAGTCACCGGATATTAAACCTTTAAAGCCAGCTAACGTGTCTTTAAGGGAAACATAAATACCAGGTTGACCGGTGAATACTTCTGCTACGTGGTAAGGCTGAGTTAAGAAACGCTCAACTTTACGCGCACGGGATACAACTAACTTATCATCTTCAGAAAGCTCGTCCATACCCAGAATCGCAATGATATCTTTAAGCTCTTTATAACGTTGCAGGATACCCTGCACGCCACGGGCAACATCATAATGCTCTTGACCAACAACCAGCGGATCAAGTTGACGTGAAGTAGAATCAAGCGGATCGATTGCAGGGTACAGACCCAGTGATGCGATATTACGTGACAATACAACGGTTGCGTCCAAGTGAGCAAAGGTTGTTGCTGGAGATGGATCGGTTAAGTCATCCGCAGGTACATATACCGCTTGAATAGAGGTAATTGAACCGGTTTTAGTTGATGTAATACGCTCCTGCAGTACACCCATCTCTTCAGCAAGTGTCGGCTGATAACCAACGGCTGAAGGCATACGGCCTAACAGTGCAGATACTTCGGTACCAGCAAGGGTATAACGGTAGATATTATCAATGAATAATAATACGTCCTTACCTTCATCACGGAAACGCTCAGCCATGGTCAAACCGGTCAGGGCAACACGTAATCGGTTTCCTGGTGGCTCATTCATTTGACCATAAACCATCGCTACTTTTGATAACTCAGGTTTTTCGATGTTTACAACACCCGCTTCCTGCATCTCAAAGTAGAAGTCATTACCTTCACGAGTACGCTCACCAACGCCGGCAAAAACAGACAGACCTGAATGTTTTAAGGCAATGTTATTGATAAGTTCCATCATGTTTACGGTCTTACCAACACCAGCACCACCGAACAAGCCGATTTTACCGCCTTTCGCAAATGGGCAGATTAAGTCGATAACTTTAATACCAACTTCTAGTGTATCAACTGATGCTGCCTGCTCTTCATAAGAAGGTGCTGCACGGTGAATTTCATAATGCTCATCAGCACCGATATCACCACACTCATCAATAGGCTCACCCAATACATTCATGATACGGCCTAGTGTCGCCGTACCTACAGGTACTGTGATTGCACTTTTTGTATCTGTAACTTCAAGACCACGACTCAAACCTTCAGAAGCACCCATGGCGATACAGCGAACAACACCGCCACCAATTTGTTGCTGCACTTCCATTGTTAGATTCTTCTCAGTCACGATCAGCGCACTGTAAATATTCGGTATTGCTTCCTGTGGAAACTCTACATCCACAACAGCACCGATAATCTGAACGATTTTACCTGTACTCATCTCTGATCCTCTAAAATCATAAATTTTTATTTTGCTTATACCGCAGCCGCACCACCACAAATCTCAGAAAGTTCCTGAGTAATTGCAGCTTGACGTGCTTTGTTGGCAACAAGTTGTAATTCATCAATCAAGTCACTGGCATTATCGGTTGCGGCTTTCATCGCAATCATTCGAGAAACCTGCTCACAGGCTAAGTTCTCTACAACACCTTGATACACTTGCGATTCAACATAACGAATTAATAATGCATCCAAAATATCTTTTGGCTCACCTTCGTATACGTAATCCCATAAGTGTTTCGCAACTTCTTCATCATCTTCTGCTTTTGGCAAAGGTAATAATTGGCTGATTGATGGTTCTTGTACCATGGTACTAATGAATTTATTGTGCACTATATATAAGCGATCAACAGTTCCCTGATCATAAGCATCTAACATTATTTTTACCGAACCAATTAAATCATTAACAGTCGGTGTATCACCCAAACCGGAAGTTTGCGCTACGATGTTAGCTCCCAGGCCATTAAAAAATGCAGTTGCTTTTGAACCGATAACAGCCAAATCAACTTCTACACCCGCATTAGAGTGTTCGTGCATTTTTGTAATAACAGATCTAAATAAGTTACTATTTAAACCACCACATAAACCGCGATCACTTGAAATGACAATATAACCAACACGCTTTACTTCTCTTTCGATAACGTAAGGGTGTTTGTATTCAAGTTTACCAAGTGCGATATGACCAATCACTTTACGCATAGTTTCAGCATAAGCATGAGTGCTATCCATACGCTGTTGCGCACGACGCATCTTTGATGCGGCAACCATTTCCATGGCGCCAGTGATCTTCTGAGTGTTTTTAACACTCGCGATCTTATTTCTAATTTCTTTATCGCCGGCCATTTCTAGCTCCTAATTAATGCTTAATTAACTACCGGAGTAGTTAATTAATTACCAGGTTTGCGTCGCTTTGAAAGATTCCAAGATAGCCTTGAATTGCCCTTCAATTTCGTTGCTGTAATCACCAGTTTCATTAATTTGAGCATAGAACTCAGCATGCTCATTTTTAACATAAGAGATAAGAGATGCTTCAAAAGCCAAAACATTTTCTACATCGATATCGTTTAGATAACCTTTCTCTGCTGCAAATAGTGATAACGCCTGTTCAACAACTGACATTGGAGCATATTGTTTCTGCTTCATTAATTCAGTTACTTTTTTACCGTGATCAAGTTGTTTACGTGTTGCATCATCAAGATCTGATGCGAACTGTGCAAACGCCGCTAATTCACGATATTGAGCTAGTGCAGTACGAATACCACCCGATAGCTTCTTAATCACTTTACATTGTGCTGCACCACCCACTCGCGATACGGAAATACCCGGATCAACGGCTGGACGAACACCGCTATTAAATAGTTCGGTCGTCAGGAAGATCTGACCGTCTGTAATAGAGATTACGTTGGTTGGTACGAATGCTGATACGTCACCAGCCTGGGTTTCAATGATAGGTAACGCAGTCAGTGAACCGGTTTTACCTTTCACTTTACCTTTAGTAAAGTTTTCTACGTATGCTTCACTTACACGAGAAGCACGCTCTAGAAGACGAGAGTGAAGGTAAAAAACATCACCAGGGTATGCTTCACGACCCGGCGGACGCTTAAGCAGAAGTGAAATCTGACGGTAAGCAACAGCCTGCTTAGAAAGATCATCGTATACAATCAGTGCATCTTCACCGCGGTCACGGAAATATTCACCCATTGAACAACCGGCATATGGAGCCAGGTATTGCAGTGCTGCAGCTTCAGAAGCAGAAGCAACGACAACAATAGTATTTTCTAACGCGCCATGCTCTTCAAGTTTACGTACTACGTTAGCAATAGTTGATGCCTTTTGGCCTATCGCAACATAAACAGAGTATAAACCTGTTGATTTCTGGTTGATGATTGCATCAATTGCGATAGCCGTTTTACCTACCTGACGGTCACCGATGATTAATTCACGTTGGCCACGGCCGATTGGAATCATTGAGTCGATTGATTTCCAGCCGGTTTGTACCGGTTGATCAACTGATTTACGATCGATAACACCCGGGGCAATAACTTCGATTGGAGAAAAACCATCATTTTCAATCGGGCCTTTACCGTCAATTGGCTCACCTAGTGTATTTACAACACGACCTAACAGACCTTTACCTACTGGTACCTCAAGAATACGGCCGGTAGATTTTACTTTTTGACCTTCTCTAAGATCGCGGTAAGGTCCCATTACCACAGCACCAACAGAGTCACGCTCAAGGTTAAGTGCCATAGCAAAGCTGCCATTTGGTAATTCGATCATCTCACCCTGCATACATTCAGCAAGGCCATTGATACGAATAATACCATCGCTTACAGAAACGATTGTACCTTCATTACGCGCTTCACTTACTGCTTCAAACTTTCCAATTCGTTGCTTTATAAGGTCGCTAATTTCAGTGGAATTCAGTTGCATGCCAATTTCCCATTAAGATTGTAAAGTATTAGATAGTCGGGTTAGTTGACCGTGAGCAGAGCTATCAATCACTAAATCCCCCGCTGTAATTACCATTCCGGCGATCAGCGCGTTATCAATACTACAATTTAGATTTACTTTTCGTGCGAGGCGTTTTTCAAGCGAAAGGCCTAACTCTATTTTTTGCTTTTTAGAAAGGGCATAAGCAGACACAACATCAACGTTGATCACTTTCTTATGTTCAGATTCTAACTCAGCATAAAGTTCAGCTACGCGTGGTAAAACACTCAAACGTCCATTTTCAGCCATTATTTTAATAAAGTTCAGACCATTCTCATCAAGTTGATCTTCACAAATACTAACAAATAAACTGGCTAACTCTTGTGCAGCTTTATCGCCCTTTAGTATTGCAGCTATCGTTGGATTATTAACAACTTCAGTTGCAAAAGACAACATCGCAGACCAAGCTTCGATCTTGTTACTATCGACGGCAAATTCAAAAGCAGCTCTTGCATAAGGACGAGCTACAGTAGTCAATTCAGACATAAGCTCGCTCCTTATAGTTCAGCAACCAATTTATCAATAATGTCGCTGTTAGCTTCTTTATCAATAGAACGCTTGATTATTTTCTCAGCACCCGCAATAGCAAGCGTGGAAACTTTCAAACGAAGCTCTTCACGAACACGATTGCGTTCCGCTTCAATTTCCGCTTCACCTTGCGCAATTATTTTTTGACGCTCAACTTCAGCTTCCGTTTTTGCATCTTCAACAATTTGATTACGGCGTTTATTAGCCTGTTCAATAATCTCAGCAGCTTGGGCTTTAGCTTCTTTTAATTTATCAGATGCTTTAGCTTTGGCTAAATCAAGATCTTTTCCTGCTCTTTCAGCTTTTGTCAGACCGTCAGCGATTTTCTTTTGACGTTCTTCAATTGCCGAAATTAGTGGGGGCCACACATACTTCATGCAGAACCAAACAAATATTGCAAATGCAATAGCCTGGCCTAGTAGGGTTGCGTTTATATTCATAACGGCTCCTTAATAATTTAGTTAATTAGGATCCGATATTAAGCAGGTAGTTGACTTAGGAAAGGGTTTGCAAATACGAAAAATAGTGCAACACCAACCGCAATCATAGAAATCGCATCAAGTAGACCGGCAACGATGAACATTTTAGTTTGAAGAACTGGACCCAGCTCAGGTTGACGTGCAGATGCTTCCAGGAATTTCCCGCCTAAGATAGCAAAACCAACAGCCGTACCGAATGCAGCAAGACCAATCATAAGTGCAACAGCGATAGCCGTAGAGCTGATAATAGTTTCCATTTTTTTCTCCGAAATATTTGAAAGTATTTAAAATTATTTAAAATTATTAATTAAAATTTAATGATCTTCATGAGCCATACTGAGGTAAACAATCGTCAGCATCATAAAAATAAAGGCCTGTAACACAATAACCAAAATATGGAAGATAGCCCATGGCACAGAAAGCGCCGATTGACTCCACCAAGGCATTAATGCTATCAGAATAAAGATCAACTCACCCGCGTACAGATTACCAAACAAACGAAGTGATAAAGATATCGGCTTCGCAATCAAAGCAATTGATTCCAAAATAAAGTTAACTGGAATAAATGCCCAATGATTAAAAGGTTGTAGGGTTAATTCTTTAACAAACCCCATCAATCCCTTGACCTTAATCGAGTAAAAGACAATTAATGCAAATACACTTAATGATAATCCAAAAGTGATATTCATATCAGTTGTTGATACTACTTTGAGGTAAGGAACACCTAACATCTGTTTGGCGGCTTCAGGAATAAAGTCAACAGGTACCAAATCCATCATATTCATCAATAAAATCCAGACGAATATAGTCAATGATAATGGTGCTATAACAGGGTTGCGACCGTGAAACGAATCTTTTACCGCGCTATTAACAAATTCCAAGAGCATTTCTACTGCACATTGGAGTTTGCCGGGAACACCAGTTGTTGCTTTTTGCCCTACCTTGTAAAAACCAAACAAGAATAGAACACCCAGGCCAACTGAGAACAGGAGAGAGTCAATGTGCCAAGTCCAAAATCCAGCGTCAGCACAGGCATGATTAAATGCAATGCTGCCATCAACAGTACACATTTGTGCATTTGTTAAATGGTGTTGGATGTACCCGGAAGAAGTTAACACTTCATCTTTAGCGGTCATTTGTCATCCCGTTATTATCGTGAAAAAAGAAAGGTGCTAACCACTGGGATGCTACTAAGAATGAAAATGAAATATAAAAGGACGGTAATGATAGTGCCCCATACTTCAAAAACAGACTGAACAGAATCACAATAAGAGTTAGTTTTATCGCCTCTCCAACGTAGAACCCCCTCAGTATCAATTTTGATTTACTGGCACCAGCATGGGCGAATGTCATTAAAACAAAAATCATATTCGGAAGCATAAAAGTCATTCCTCCAGCTAAACCTGAGTATCCCGATTTAAATGAAAAAAAAACTGTTAATATCAGAGCAAGGAAAAGCACAAGTAAAAATTGAAAACCAACTAATTTGAGCCCCGATTTGTGACTGTATTTTGCTAGTTTATCGACCACTTGACTTTCCTTTGATTATTTAAATCATGCACCTGAAAACTATTTTAACCAACATGTTAAATTGATTAGAACATTTATTAAGCAACATGTTAAATCGGTTAGAAGATTATACCAACATCTAAGCCAATGCAATAAAAGAGCCTTGTTTAGATATGATATATATCTTAAATTTTGAGAGTTTTTTAAATTGTAAAACAGATTAGACTTATGAACAAAAAACCTGTAATTAAATAACACTTTTGAAGTTAAAAAACAATCAACAACATATCATTGCTTTTTTTTAGCTTTTTTTTATTGTTCCAAATCAATTTTGCGCATCAATTCTTCCAGATCATCTAATGAACTGTAATTAATAACCAATTGACCTGAATCTTTTTTACCTGTTTTTGCCGTTACCGACAATCCCAGTTTATGCTGAAAGGTTTTAATTATATGATCGGCTTTTTCACAGGGTGGGGCGGGTACTTTAACCGGTTGGGGGGTTAGTGTATTTTTCACCAGTAATTCGGTTTTTCTGACGGTCAGTGATTTTGCCATTACGATCTTAGCTAACCCTAATTGCAGATCCTCAGAACAACTCAATAGAGCTCTGGCATGCCCCATTTCAATGTCACCTTGCTCCAGCAATACTTTAACGTCGTCATTTAAATTGTTTAATCTTAATAAATTACTGATTGTTGTCCGTGATTTGCCAACCGCCTGAGCCACTTCTACGTGAGTTAAGTTAAACTCTTCCAGAAGACGCTTCAATGCAATAGCTTCTTCCATCGCATTTAAATTTTCACGCTGAATATTCTCAATTAAGGCGATCGCTATTGCGGCATTATCTTCAACATTTTTGATTAAGCAGGGGATCTCTTCCAGGCCGACAAGTTTTGCAGCTCTCCAGCGACGCTCACCGGCAATAATCTCATATTTTTGATGACCGGTTTCTCTAACCACGATCGGCTGGATGATACCCTGGGCACGAATTGAGTTAGCAAGTTCCTCCAGCGCGTTATTATCCATCTCTCTTCTGGGCTGGTATTTACCGGCTTGTAGTGATTTAACATCAAGTGCGGTTAATGTTCCTTTAACATCATCAACTAATTGCTGTGTTTTTTCAGCAGTTACGTCATAAGAAACCTGCTTTTGACGGGTAGACGAACTGCTGCTCAGTAATGAATCAAGCCCTTTGCCTAAACCTCTTTTCTTCCCTAACATAGACATTCCTATTTACACCGTTTTAGCACTTTGCTGCTCAAGTTTCTCTTCACGACGTAAAATTTCACCTGCTAATGCAAGGTAAGCTTTTGCACCGCTGGAAGTTTTGTCGTAATACATCACGGGAGTACTGAAACTGGGTGCTTCGGCTAAACGGATATTGCGCGGAATAATGGTGCGGTAAACTTTTTCACCAAAATGTTTTTTCAACTGATCTGACACATCAGAAGAAAGGCGGTTACGGGGATCATACATGGTACGTAAAATACCTTCGATCTTAAGCCCTGAATTGACTACAGCAGCGAGTTTACTGATAGTATCTACTAAGGCTGTCAGCCCCTCCAGCGCATAATATTCGCATTGCATAGGCACTAACACCGAATCAGCAGCAGTCATTGCGTTGACGGTCAGCATATTTAACGAAGGAGGGCAGTCAATAAAAATATAGTCGTAATTATCTTTATAATTATTTAATGCGCTGCGTAAACGTGTTTCCCGCGCAAAAAACTCCATCAGCTTTACTTCTGCAGCAGTCACATCACTGTTTGCAGCAACAAGATCATATCCGCCGGTTGTTTCAGTCTCTACAACTTGATCCAGAGGTAACTCATCAATTAACAGATCATAAGCACTATGGGCGATCTCATATTTATCAACACCACTGCCCATAGTTGCATTGCCTTGAGGATCTAAATCAATCACTAAAACTTTGCGTTTAGTAGCAGCCATTGAAGCCGCTAGATTTACGCAAGTTGTTGTTTTACCAACACCACCTTTTTGGTTTGCTATTGCAATTATTTTACCCACAAAATTTACTCTCAATTTAAACTAATAGGATACTCAAACTACCTGAAAATGCAGACTAAGCGTTACCCGAAACAGTGGTTAATATATAACGGTTGATCAATCCTCATGCATATTAAATCAATTATTTGTTAAATACATCTGATTTTAACTAAACAACGTTCACCGTCCAGTTGTGGCACCTGTAATGGAATTGATTCAATAAATTCAAACTGCTGATCAAGGGCAGCTATCTCCTGCTCTGGAAATTGACCTTTCAACGCAAGAAAATGCCCATTTTTATTCGGTAAATGTTTACACCAAAACAACATATCCTGCAGTGAAGCAAAGGCACGGCTGAGTACAACATCAAATTTATCTTCCGGTTGATACTCTTCGACACGACTCTGCACTGCTGTCACATTCTTCAACCCAAGTTCCAATAATGCCTGGCGGATAAAGCGTAAGCGTTTTCCTAAACTATCTAATAATACAAACTGTTTATCCGGATTTAAAATAGCTAACGGCAGTCCCGGTAGGCCCGGCCCCGTACCAACATCAATCAGGCGGTTTCCCTGAAGAAACGGAGATACAACGATACTGTCCATTATATGCTTGACTAACATATGCTGCGGATCCCGGACAGAAGTGAGATTGTAAGCTTTATTCCACTTGTTTAATAACTCAACCAGTTTAACTAACTGCTGCTTCTGCAATTCAGTAATATTAAGATCGGTCTGATCCAGTAATTGTTGTAAATTTTCACACAGACTCATTTATAACACCTTACGTCTTAGACCGCTTTTCTTTATATAAATCAAAAGAATAGATATAGCAGCCGGTGTCACACCTGAAATTCTGGAAGCCTGCCCGATATTTCCCGGCTTAATATCATTTAATTTGGCAACCACTTCATTGGATAAACCTTTCACATCTGAGTAATCCAGATCAACGGGTAATAAGGTGTCTTCATTACGTTTCAGCTTTTCAATTTCTTCCAGCTGACGATCTATATACCCCTGGTATTTGATTATTATCTCAACCTGTTCAGCAGCCTGTTCATTTTCAATAGCTGGGCCTAATCCATCAACTGACATCAGTCCCTGATAGCTCACTTCAGGACGACGGATCATCGCTTCAAGGGTGCTTTCACGCTGCATTGGCGTTTTTAATAAATTATTTATCTGTTCGGCATTCTCTGAAAAAGGGTTGATCCACTGATTTTTTAAACGTTGTACTTCAGTTTCTATGGCTTCTTTTTTCTCGCTGTATGCTTTCCAGCGGATATCATCAACAAGACCTAGTTCACGACCTTTTTCTGTTAAGCGGGAATCGGCATTATCTTCGCGTAATAAGAGACGGTATTCAGCACGACTGGTAAACATACGATAAGGTTCTTTTGTGCCTAATGTAGAAAGATCATCAACTAATACACCAATATAAGCTTCATCACGTCTTGGACACCAGCCTTCTTTATCCTGGGCCATTAATCCGGCATTCATACCGGCCAATAACCCCTGCGCGGCAGCCTCTTCATAACCCGTTGTACCGTTAATTTGCCCGGCAAAGAATAACCCTGAGATATATTTACTTTCCAGGGTTGATTTCAGATCCCGCGGATCAAAATAGTCATACTCAATAGCATAACCCGGTCTGGTTACAAAGGCGTTTTCAAAACCTTTCATTGAGCGGATGAAGTCAATTTGTACATCAAAGGGTAAACTTGTCGAGATTCCGTTCGGGTAAACCTCATGGGTGGTTAATCCTTCCGGCTCAACGAATATTTGATGTGAATTTTTATCCGCAAAACGCATAATTTTATCTTCAATGGAAGGGCAGTAACGAGGCCCTATGCCATCAATAACGCCTGAGTACATAGGACTGCGATCTAAATTACGACGGATAATATCGTGGGTTTTTTCATTAGTATGGGTGATATAACAAGGTATCTGTTTAGGATGCTGACTGCGATCGCCTAAAAATGAAAATACGGGCGTCGGATTATCTCCGTGTTGAACTTCCAATACTGAAAAATCAATACTGCGTGCATCAATACGTGCAGGCGTACCCGTTTTTAAACGTCCCATACGTAATGGAAGATCTTTTAAGCGCTTTGCTAAACCGATTGAAGCAGGATCACCTGCCCGGCCGCCACTATAATTTTTTAAACCTATGTGGATCAGACCATTTAAGAAAGTGCCTACGGTTAATACAACCGTTTTAGCAGAAAACTTAACGCCCATTTTAGTAATAACACCGGTTACCCGATCGTTTTGGACTATAAGATCTTCTACTTCCTGTTGAAATATTTTTAAGTTTTCCTGGTTTTCCAACTTTTCTCGTATGGCTGCTTTATAAAGCAGACGATCCGCCTGTGCACGAGTGGCTCTTACTGCGGGCCCTTTACTGGCATTAAGTGTTCTAAATTGAATTCCCCCCTTATCAGCGGCATTTGCCATTAATCCGCCTAAAGCATCAATTTCTTTAACTAGGTGTCCTTTACCTATCCCGCCAATGGCAGGGTTACATGACATTTGACCTAATGTTTCAATATTATGGGTTAATAATAGCGTGTTCATTCCCATACGGGCAGCTGAAGCAGCAGCTTCCGTTCCTGCATGGCCACCGCCAATAACAATCACATCAAAATGTTCGTGGTAATTCATTCAATTTCCAAAACTATAAGTTAAAAAGACAAAAGAGATTTTACTCTTTTCTTGCTTAAAGGAAAACAGATAAGATCAAAACAACAGTATTAGTATTATATATAGATCTTTAAAGATCTTTTATTACTACACTTATTAATGAATTGAATTTCTGTGTAAAAACCTTTTTTGATCTTAAAGATCAGGATCTTAAATTGGATCTTTAGGTGTGCGCAAAAAGCGATCTTCCTGCGCTTATCTGTGGGATAGATCGGCTGTTTATGCACAGGCAAAATTGACCACAGGTTTATGCAATGTTTAAACAAAACTAATTCATAGATTATAAATGATCTATACACAGTTTCCTGTGGGTAACTATAAACGCCTTTGATCTACAAATTATTAAGATCTTCAACCCAAAGGGGGATCCATTGTTCAATACTGTCTTCAGGTATCGGGTGATCCACTACATCTATTTCAAAACGATCCCCGATCCGAACTGCGCCCATCTCTTCCAATATATAATCTATATTTTTGGCGGCTTCACAAAAAGTATCGTAATTTGAATCACCGACACCAATGACTCCGTAACGGACATCAACCAAAGGGGCATTGACACTTTGCAGTTGTTCAACGAAAGGTTTGAAGTTTTCCGGATAATCCCCGGCGCCGTGCGTAGATAAACAAATTAACCAGACTTCATCTTCAGACAAAGACAAGGTGTTCAAATCAGGATCAAAATACAGTTCACTATCAAAGCCAGCCTCTTCTAATAAAGTCTGCGCAGCTTCCGCAACATATTCTGTTCCTCCTAACGTACTACCTACTAATATCTGTACCGTACTCATCTAACATCTCCGTTAATAAAAATAAAAAATTTTTACACTATATAGCTAAAACAAAAATAATGAATTATTAACAAATAATATTTACTGCCCGGGCCCATTTACCTGAGTCATTTAAATCTTTCTATTAAGGTGAAAGTATTTTAATCCCCAGCGGAGTGGCATCGTAGTTAGTTTAAATAAATACCGTGCTACAAAGAAAAAGAGTAAATATCTATAGTCGAACCTTTCGGGTGGCCTTTCAAACAATATTAAAAGATAGTTAACTCTTAAAAATGTAGAACAAACCAGCACTTTGATTATTAATTATGCGTTCAGGCATTTTATTGGAATATATTGTAAATAAAGACTTGCCAACATGATCTGAATCCCTATAATGCGCATCCACGGAAACGGAAACGGGAACGACGCAAGTCAAGCCGCTTCTGAGAACGAAAAAGGTTGGTTTTTAAAGGTGTTAATTCAGATTTAAAAATTATTAAATAATAAACCTTGACTCAGTTCGTCAGGCGCGTATTATACGCACCTCGCCGAAAGGCGCGCTCTTTAACAATTTAATCAAACAATCTGTGTGGACATTCATTGTTGATATGATTTCAAAAAAATCAGGTAACTTCACTTGTGAAGGTTACCAATCAATAGAATGACACACGAATTAATTCATTAATTCAGAATAACAAAAGTATTTCGGTACTTTAGTTTTAGTCAGTAATATTGAGTCGCGTCGCAAGATGCAAATTAAACTTTAAATTGAAGAGTTTGATC
>NZ_JBFGZY010000114.1:0-13555 GCF_041586535.1 Psychromonas sp.
CCGTTCGCGGAGACACTCCTTTTTCAGAGTGGGTTAAAGATGCTTGTGAACAAAAATTAAAAACCAAGTGATGTTAATGCTCCGCATTAAATGATTTTCATCACCGCCCTAAAGGACGGTGTTTTTCATCAAAACTGATAAATTAAAAAAGTGATACCAGTCGGAGATTAAAAAAGCTTAATCAAATAAAGCCCGTAAACTGGCAATACCTTTCTCAGCTACCTGTTTTCTCTGCTCTTCAGTCTTTTTCTGCGGGCCGCTCTCCCAATCCAGATCATCCTGGGGTAGTTCGAACAAAAACCGGCTCGGTGTTGGTTTAATCATTTCGCCATACTGATTGCGCTCTTTAGCGAGCGTAAAAGTTAACTCTTTTTGCGCGCGGGTGATGCCCACATAGGCAAGACGTCTTTCCTCTTCTACATTATCTTCATCAATACTGACCTGATGCGGTAAAATCCCCTCCTCCATACCGATCATATACACATAGGGAAATTCCAGCCCTTTTGAGGCATGCAGGGTCATCAGCTGCACCTGATCCAGCTCCTCTTCCTCTTCATTGCGCGACAACATATCACGCAGTGTCAGACGGGCAACCACCTGCTCCAGGGTCATCTCCTCATCAAGATCATCACCTTTGAGCATCTCTGTTACCCATTTAAATAACATCGACACGTTTTTCATACGCATCTCAGCTGCTTTGGGACTCGGGCTGCTTTCATATAACCAGTCTTCGTAACCAATATCACGAATCAAATCACGGACAACATCAATGGGCTGATCATGTTTGAGACGATCATTAAGATCACTTAACCAGCGCGTGAAAGCCTGCAATGACTGCAAGCCTTTACCCGTTAAGGTTTGCTCCAACCCCATTTCAAAACTGCAGGCAAATAAACTGCTGTGGCGCATATTCGCATAACTACCCAATTTCTCTAAGGAGCCGGGACCTATGCCGCGACGGGGAGTATTCACAACACGTAAAAAAGCATTATCGTCATCATGATTCACCAGCAACTTAAGATAAGCCATAATATCTTTCACTTCACTGCGGGCAAAAAAGGAGGTCCCCCCGCTGATCCGGTAGGGAATGCGGTTCTCCATCATTACCTTTTCCAATAAACGGCTTTGATGATTACCACGATAAAGTACGGCATAATCTTTAAATGAGGCACCATTCATAAACTTATGACCGGAAAGTTCCATCACCACCCGCTCAGCTTCATGCTGTTCATTTTTAGCGAAAAGTACTTTTAAAGGTTCACCGTAGGCGAGCTCACTGAACAGACGTTTTTCAAATTCATGCGGGTTATTAGCAATTAACACATTGGCTGATTTTAAGACACGCTGACTGGAGCGATAATTCTGCTCCAGTTTAATTACTTTTAACTGCGGAAAATCATTTTGCAGCAGGACTAAATTTTCAGGACGCGCACCACGCCAGGAGTAGATAGACTGGTCATCATCGCCCACCACGGTAAATCGGGCACGCTGACCGACTAGCGCTTTAATTAATTCATATTGGCTGGTATTGGTATCCTGATATTCATCCACCAGCAGATAACGGATTTTCTGCTGCCAGCGTAAGCGCACCTCCTCTTTATGGGTGAGCAATAAGGTGGGTAAAACAATCAGATCGTCAAAATCTAAAGCGTTATAAGCTTTTAACTGGCGCTGGTAAAGATCATAACAATGGGCGAATAAGACCTCCCGCTCACCTTTGGCATATTTAATCGCCTGCGGCGGTAATACCAGGGCATTTTTCCAGTTGGAAATTTGCGAGATCAGGGCTTTGAGCAGATCCAAATCTTCTTTTAATTGCCGCTCAGTGAGTTCTTTTAGTAACGCCAGGGTATCCTGATCGTCAAACAGGGTAAAACCGGCTTTCATACCCAACGTTTTATATTCACGCTTGATAATATCCAAGCCCAGAGAATGAAAGGTCGAAACCATCAAACCACGCGCCTCTTTACGCCCGAGCGTCTGACTGACCCGCTCTTTCATCTCGCGGGCGGCCTTATTGGTAAAGGTGACTGCGGCGATGTTTTTTGCCAGATAATCACAATTCTGCACCAGATGCGCAATTTTATTGGTGATCACGCGCGTTTTACCGCTACCGGCTCCCGCTAAAACAAGGCACGGTCCTGAGATCATTTTAACGGCGGCATCTTGTCCGGGATTAAGCTTCATGGTTTGTCCTAACAGTTCTAACAAATAATAACAGAGGGGGGATTTTACGTCAGTTTCACCTGAATACCAATCTCCTTTGAGGATCGAGCCTCGAGCTTTGAGCGATGTACTTCGCAGCTCCTAGCCCGTAACCTGACTCTTATACACAAGTCTGTAACCATTGGTGGTGTTCTTTATTCTTTTCGGGGCGCAGGATTTATCCTGCAAGTAAAGGTAAAATTTAATAAATTTGCTATTCCGTCCTTGACGGTGTGTAGACTATGAGAAACCGAAACGCAGTTTCGCAGTTCGAAAAGTCATGCTCTTTGCACTGCCAAAGAAAACAGGCCACGCAGAGCTTTGCCCGCTCGTAACACTATGCTGTCGCATAACTCGCCCAAAAGAAAGGCTGCTCAAGCACTTTTTAACACACCATCCCAGACAGTACCTGTACTGGCTGAGATTAGGGAAATCTAGGCCGAGCCTTCTCATGAACCTAAACTGTCGTTTAATTCGCGCCATGATTTTCCTTGCTAAAGTACTTGCTCAATACAAGAAAAATGGATGGGGGAAACGTAGCCAATTTGGATTGCTATCCAAATTCCACAATCATGGGACTTTTGTATAAGCCCGTAACTCATAGCTATTTCCAGCGTAATTAACGTTAAGCATTGCATAATTTTTTTAAATAACGATAATGAACGTTCATTCATTTTGGTATAAATTATGGACAAAAGAGACGCTATTTTAAATGCAACCAAAACCCTGTTAGCGGAACGCGGATTTTATGGTATCTCCATGAAGTTAATTGCCGATACCGCCGGCATCGCCGCCGGGACTATCTATCGCTATTTTGAAAACAAAGAAACATTAATCAGTGAGTTGTACCGACACATCACCCGGGAGGTGGCACAAACCACTTTTAAAGGTTGGTCGGACCAGCTGTCTCTGGAAGAAAAATATAAGCTGTTATGGCGCAATACCTTTGATGCTGTGCGCGAAGATCCGCAGCGTTTAGCGGTGATTGAGATGCTCTTTTTGCAACCTCGCCTTGCCCGGGAAGAAGCGGCTTTTTGTGACAATGAGGCGTTTTACCCGTTAATGGATTTTTATCAGCAGGGTATAGATCAAGGGGTTTTTCACGACTGGCAGATCCACGCATTAATTACACTCAGTTTTGATACGGCTATTACTTTAGCTAAAAAAATAATCAGAAAACGTTTCACCCCGGATGAAATGCAAATAAATCAGGTCAGAGACGCTTCCTGGTTAATTATTCAAAAAAGTTAATTTTAATATTAAGGCAAGAATAATGAAAAAATGGATCGCTTCAGCAATATTATTGGCAATACTGGTGTTTGGCAGTGTTATCGGCTTTAACATGTTTAAAGCAAGCAAAATTAAAGAATTTCTAGCCAACCGCCCTATTCCGGAATTCCCGGTAACCGCTCAGACGGTAAAATTAGAAGACTGGACGCCCCACCTGCGCGCTATCGGTTTTATCGAACCCATTCAAGGGGTTAATATTTCCAATGAAGTAAGCGGCAAGGTGGTTAAAATTGACTTTGAATCAGGTCAGAAACTGCGGGCCAACGATCCTCTTGTTTACCTCGATGCAGAAGTTGAAACTGCCAATTTGAAAGCCGCTCAAGGGCGTTTATCTGCCGTGCTGAGCAATTACAAACGGATGAATTCATTATTCACCAAAGGCTCTGTTTCACAGGGACAAGTCGATGATGCCGAGGCGGAGTTATTAGCGCTGCAGGGGCAAATCGAAAGCTATCAGGCAACCATCAGCCGCCGTATTATTCGCGCCCCCTTTGACGGCATCACCGGTTTAAGAAATGTATTTATCGGTGATTATTTAAGTGCCGGTACGGATATCGTGCGCTTGGAAGATGTCAGTAAAATGCGCCTGCGTTTTATCGTGCCGCAAAATGACCTGAATAAAATTCATATCGGTCAGGCAATGAATATTTTTGTTGATGCGGAGCCTGACACCACTTTTACCGGCTCAATTTCAGCGATTGAACCTGCGGTTAACTATCAAAGCGGTGTGATTCAAGTGCAGGCGGATATTCCCAATACCGAACAAAAACTGCGTTCGGGTATGTTTGCCAAGGCAGATATTATTTTATCGACTCTACCTGCGCAAATTATTGTTCCGGAAACGGCAGTAAACTACACCCTATATGGCGAAACCGTTTATCTGCTTACAGAGCATCTGGATGATTCCGGTAAAAGCTTTCTGCAGGCAAACCAGCGTATCGTCAAACTGGGTAAAAGCAAAGATGGTGCAGTCCGTATACTTGAAGGGCTAGCCGAAGGTGATGTGATCGTGACAAGTGGTCAGGTACGCTTAAGTAATGGTGCGCATGTGACCGTTATCGAATCAGATATCTTAAATAAACCTGCTGAAATACCAGCATTATAGGGGCGATGATGAAATTTACAGATATTTTTATACGCCGTCCGGTACTGGCCATTTCGATTAGCTTGTTGCTGGTTTTACTTGGTCTGCAGGGATTAAGTAAAATGCAGGTACGCGAGTACCCGAGCATGACCAATACCGTGGTGACGGTTTCAACCAGTTATTATGGTGCGAATACCGATCTGATCCAGGGCTTTATTACCCAGCCTATCGAACAGGCGATTGCACAAGCCGATAATATTGATTTTATCAGCTCACAAAGCTTTATGGGGACGTCAAAAATTTCGGTGTATATGAAATTAAATACCGATCCCAATGGCGCAGTTGCGGATATTCTTGCCAAGGTGAATAGTGTGCGCTCACAACTGCCCAGTGAGGCGGAAGATCCAACCATTGATATGAGTACCGGCTCAACCACCTCGGTGATCTATATCGCCTTCTCCAGTGAGCAGTTGAATGCCAGCCAAATTACGGATTACCTTGAACGGGTTATCAAA
The DNA here is from genome assembly GCF_041586535.1 of Psychromonas sp. GTDB lineage: Bacteria > Pseudomonadota > Gammaproteobacteria > Enterobacterales > Psychromonadaceae > Psychromonas. Next base: position 5,095 of record NZ_JBFGZY010000114.1, read on the forward strand.
CCGCAGCTATTTAGTATTAATGGCGTCGCTAAAGTTAACCTCTATGGCGGTACAAAATTTGCCCTGCGCATCTGGTTAGATCCGGATCGCATGGCCGGCTTCAGTTTAACAACGGCAGACGTAGTACAGATACTGCAGGCGAACAATATTCAATCGGCAGCAGGACAGGTTAACGGCTATTACACGCTGTTTAACAGTAATGCTGAAACCCAGGTAAAAACCACCGCTGAGCTGGAAAATCTGATTATTGCCACGCGTGAAAACGGCAAAGTGATTCGCCTGCAGGATATTGCCCGGGTTTCTCTGGAAAAAAGTCACGATATCTACCGCTCCATGGCGAATGGTAATGATGCCGTGGTCGTTGCAATCGATGCGGCACCAACCGCTAATCCGCTGAGCATCACGGCAGATGTACGCAAAATGTTACCGGAGCTTGCAAAGAACAACCCCAGTTCAATCAACATGGAAGTATTGTACGATTCAACCATTGCCATTGAAGAGTCTATTTCTGAAGTGGTTAAAACCATTGCTGAAGCGGGTTTAATCGTATTAGTGGTGATGATCCTGTTTTTAGGCTCATGGCGCGCGGTGGTGATTCCGATCATTACCATTCCATTGTCATTAATCGGCGTGGTGGTAGTGATGCAGCTGTTTGGTTTTACCCTCAATTTAATGACCCTGCTGGCAATGGTACTGGCAATCGGACTGGTTGTTGACGACGCGATCGTGGTGGTAGAAAATATTGACCGCCATATCAAAGCCGGAGAAGATCCTTTCCGTGCGGCGATTCTCGGTACCCGTGAGATAGCATTGCCGGTTATCTCCATGACCATCACCTTAGCAGCCGTTTATGCGCCGATCGCGTTAATGGGGGGGATTACCGGATCACTGTTCAGTGAGTTTGCATTAACTCTTGCCGGGGCAGTATTTGTTTCAGGTATTGTAGCGCTTACCTTATCGCCGATGATGTGCAGCAAAATGCTCACCAGCCACCAGCCAAACCGCTTTGAGCGTGCTGTCGAATCGGTTTTATCGGGTTTGGCCAACAACTATGCGCGTTTGCTGGATAAATTAATGACCCGACGTCCTGCGGTGATTATTTTCGCGGCACTGGTATTTATCTCTTTACCATTCTTGTTTCAATCTATTCCGGCAGAGCTTGCACCTAAAGAAGATAAAGGCGCGTTGATGATGATGTCCAAAGCTCCGTCAAATGCAAACCTGGATTACATCGAAAACAGCATGCGGGTAATCACCGCAGAAATGGGTAAACAGCCGGAAGTTGCCAGTACCTTAGCTATGTCGGGCATACCAAATGCCAACCAGGCATTTGGTATTGCGATTATGAAACCCTGGAGCCAGCGGGATAAAAGCCCGGCACAGCTTTCAGCGACTTTAACCCCGACCTTTAACAGCGTCGCAGCGGTGGCGACGACGGCCTTCCAAATGCCGGAGTTGCCGGGATCATCGGGCGGTTTACCGGTGCAGTTTGTGATCACCACGGCTAACCAATTTGAAAGCCTGGTCAGTATCGCCGGTGATGTCCTGGCGGCAACTCAGGCAAATCCGAACTTTGTTTACTCTGAGCTGGATTTAGCCTTTGATTCCGCCACCATGAACATCAAAATTGACCGTGATAAGGCCGGTGCTTACGGTGTTACCATGCAGGATATCGGGATCACCCTGGGCACTCTACTAAGTGACGGTTATTTAAACCGGATCGACCTGGATGGCCGCAGTTATGAGGTAATTGCCCAGGTGGAGCGGAAATATCGTCTATCGCCGGATAATCTCGGCGACTTTTATGTGCGTGCTAAAAATGGCGATATGCTGCCGCTCAGCGAATTAATTAGCGTTGAAATCTCAGCAGAGCCACGCTCATTACCGCACTTTAACCAGTTAAACAGTGCCACCATCGGCGCAGTATTAGCACCGGGCTTTTCTATGGGAGAAGCAATTACTTTCTTCGAAGAGCTGGCCACAACGCAGTTACCGCAGGGTTACCGTCATGATTATCTGGGTGAAGCGCGTCAATTTGTAAGCGAAGGCAGTGCCTTATACATGACCTTTATTCTGGCGATATTGATTATCTTTCTGGTGCTTGCCAGTCAGTTTGAAAGTATTCGTGATCCGCTGGTTATTCTAATGACGGTTCCGCTTGCGATCAGTGGCGCCCTAGTGGCTCTGGCGTGGGGGGCTGCAACCATGAATATTTATACTCAGGTCGGTTTGATCACTCTGGTGGGGTTAATTACCAAACATGGTATTTTGATTGCCGAGGTTGCCAAAGAGGAACAGTTACATCATGGATTAAATCGTATTGATGCAGTTAAAAAAGCAGCGACAGTGCGTTTACGTCCGATATTGATGACTACGGCCGCAATGGTAGCTGGTTTAATCCCGTTATTATTTGCCACCGGTGCAGGCGCAGTCAGCCGCTATGGTATCGGTATTGTGATTGTAGCGGGATTATCCATCGGTACCTTATTTACTTTGTTTATTCTCCCCGTTATCTATTCCTTTATTGCCGGCGTTCATAAGCCGCGTGAAGTATTTGATGAAAATCTCGAACACAAAATCAAAAGTAAAAACCGCCAAAGCGCTGTATAAAGATTCTCGAGTGTAAATAAAAAGAGCTTAAGATTTTGTCTTAAGCTCTTTTTTTATAGGCGTTAAAAGCTATTACCTTCTCGGCATTACTGTTAACTAGAGATAACCCTCAGGGTTTTGTGACTGCCAGCGCCAGCCATCTTCAGCCATTTCTTTAACAGTACGGGTTGCACGCCAGTTAAGCTCTCTGTTTGCTTTGCTCACATCCGCCCAGCACTCGGCAATATCACCGGGTCTGCGCGGGGAAATAGTGTAAGGAATCGGTTTACCGCTCGCTTTGGCAAAGGCGTCAACCATCTCCAGTACGCTGCTGCCCTGACCTGTGCCCAGATTATAGATATGCAAACCGGATTGTGAACCGACCGCTTTAAGTGCGGCAATATGACCATCAGCAAGATCCATTACATGGATATAATCGCGCACGCCGGTGCCGTCAGGGGTATCGTAGTCATCACCGAATACCGCTAATTTTTCACGCCGCCCCACGGCAACCTGAGCAATAAAAGGCATCAGGTTATTTGGAATACCCTGCGGATCTTCGCCCATGGTACCGGAGATGTGTGCGCCAACCGGGTTGAAATAACGTAATAATGTAATACTGAACTGCGGATCTGCAGCCTGTAAATCGCGCAGACACTCTTCGACGATATATTTACTGCGCCCGTAAGGATTAGTCGTCGCGCCCGTTGGCGTCGCTTCAGTGATCGGAATTTCCTGAGGATCGCCATAGACAGTTGCCGACGAGCTGAACAGCAGACTTTTAACCCCGGCTTTTTGCATGACTTCTGCCAGCAGTAAAGATCCATGAACATTATTATCATAATACTCGAGTGGCTTAGCGACCGATTCCCCCACCGCTTTTAAGCCTGCAAAGTGAATAACCGAGGCAATTTTATGCTCGCTGAATATTTTTTCTAAAATGGCTCTATCACGTACATCACCCTGATAAAAAATAGGTTTTTGACCGGTTAGCGCCTCAATACGTGCTAAGACTATTTCACTGCTATTTGACAGATTATCCAGAATAACCGGCGTCATACCCGCAGCCATCAGTTGAATACAGGTATGGCTGCCTATATAGCCCATTCCACCGGTAATAAGAATTTTCATTTTTAACTCCATCTATTTAATGCGATTAACTGCAGCCAGCATAGGCCATCTGCAAGCGCAAAGACAAGGAAAAGCTTAAGGTGAATACTTTTACCCTCAAGAAATTACCCTTAAAAAAAACCGCAGCACATTATTGACGGGCTGCGGTTTTATTGAGCGCGAATAAAATTACGATAAACTATCAGATACCGTATTGCTCACGGTAGGCTTTTACCGCAGCAAGGTGCTCCTGCATATCCGGCTGCGCTTCCAAATAGCTGACCAGATCGCTTAACTGCACAATGGAAATCACTTTTGCATTGTAATCGCGCTCTACTTCCTGAATCGCAGAAAGTTCCGCTTTGCCTTTTTCCTGACGATCCAGCGCAATTAAAACTCCAGCCAATTGCGCATTATGGGCCTGGATAATATCCATAGATTCACGAATTGCCGTACCGGCGGTGATCACATCATCCACCAGCATGATTTTACCTTTCAGTTCAGAGCCGACCAGGCTGCCGCCTTCGCCATGGGTCTTAGCTTCTTTGCGGTTAAAGCAGTAAGGGATATCCAGATCGTAATCATTAGACAGTGCCACAGCCGTGGTTGTCGCAATCGGAATACCTTTGTAGGCCGGACCAAAAAGCAGATCATAGTCAATTCCAGCGTCCATTAAAGCCGCCGCATAAAAGCGCCCTAAACGTGCTAAATCACGTCCGCTATTGAACAGTCCGGCATTAAAAAAGTAAGGGCTGGTACGCCCTGATTTCAGGGTAAACTGGCCAAATTTTAACACCTGTTTTTGTAAAGCAAATTCAATAAATTCTTTTTGATAATCTTTCATCTTTTTATTCCGCTGTGAGTGCTTGTTTTTGTTCATGGATAAGTGCGTCGATACCGCCTTTGGCCAGGTTTAACATAGCCAGCAGCTGTTCATGGCTGAATGCACCGTCTTCCGCCGTTGCCTGAATCTCAATCATCTCGCCATTTTCGGTCATCACCACATTCATATCGGTTTGGGCATTGGAATCCTCTGCATAATCCAAATCACAAACCGGCGTGTCGTTATAGATACCCACGGAAACCGCTGCAATCATCTGCTTCAGCGGGCTCTTTTTCAGCTTGCCGGCTTTTACCATCCAGTTCAGCGCATCCGCTAAAGCGATACATGCGCCGGTAATTGATGCGGTACGCGTGCCACCGTCCGCCTGAATAACATCACAATCAACGGTGATCATATTTTCACCTAAGGCATTCAGATCCACTGCAGCGCGCAGTGAACGTGCAATCAGGCGCTGAATCTCCAGCGTGCGGCCACCTTGCTTACCTTTCGCTGCTTCACGCATATTGCGGGTATGGGTTGCACGCGGCAGCATTGCATATTCAGCGGTCACCCAGCCTTTGCCTTTACCTTTCAAAAACCCAGGTACCGAATCTGACACCGACGCATTACAAAGTACTTTGGTGTTACCCATTTCAATTAACACCGAGCCTTCTGCATAATCAGTATAATGACGGGTGATTTTTATTTCGCGGTTCTGCTCTGGGGTACGATTACTAGGACGCATAAATTAACAAGCCTTCTAAAAAAATGAAGGCTTATTATAAGAGCAAAGTGAATACAGGTCACGTTAAGTTATTTTGCAGCTACCCTTTGGGCAGACTGTCTATATCTGAAATGGTAACTTCATTTTTAAGCTGTAACGGCGCTTCCTTGCTGAATTTTGTACCCTGAACCTGAATCAAAATAGGCTGCGCATTACTACCACTGGTAAATATAACCTGAAAAAACTGCTTAATATCAGTTAACGAGACTACCGACAGGCTGTCTATATAATCCTGCTTGCTATCAATTTTCTCTTTCAGGCTTAACCATTGCTTATTCAGATAGGAAAACTCATCAGCCAGGGAGGTTGGTTTTGCCAGGTAATTGGCAATATGCGCCTTTTTAATAGTCGCAAATTCCTGCTCGCTGGTTTTCTCCAGCTGCACCTGAAAGCTTTTCAAAAACGCGTCAAAACGGCTATATAAGCGGGCATTACTGACCGCGGGGCTTTGCGTGAACAGCCCGACTGCGACGCTGTCTTCAACAGGAAAACTGGCCGTGAAGGGGGAATAGGTTAATTGCTCCTGGGTACGGATTTGATCGTAAAATGCAGGCCGCAGCAAGTTGTTTAATAACTCTGCCGTGGCCAATGCCCGCTCCCCTTTTAAGTCGGAAAGGTAAATACTCGCTAATGCATCATCTTCCATCTCCGAGGTGATCCGATAATTTAACGGCCCCTGCTTAAGATCTGCCTGCAGACGTTTAATAACATAAAATGGTTGTTTCTGAATATTAATCATTTTTGCCAGTGAATTATCCAGCTGCAGCACCTCTTCGCGGCTTAAATTGCCCAGCGCGAGCAGGCGTAAGCTCGATTGATTAAATATTTTTTCAATAATTTTATTTATATCAGGCAGAGTGATCGCGTCTATTTCAGCAAGCAAGGCGCTATCAGACCATGCCGGCAAACGTGCTAACTGTCTGAAACCATCAAAGGCAAAATCCATCGGTTTCATTTTTGATTTATTTTTTAACTGGCGCTGCAGCTCCTCTTTTGCCAGACCTAGTGACTGCTCGCTAAATTGTGCATATTTCACCTCAGATAGAATCTGTAATAATAACTGCCCCTGTTTATCATTATACCCGGAAGTACTTATCAGCAGGCCGTTGGAGTGGCTGAGTGAAAAACCTAAACCGGCTTCACCGGCCATAAAATTCAGCGCGGCAAACTCTTTATCCAGGAGTTTCAGCAGCAGGCTCATCACTACCCGGGACTTTGCATCCTGATCGGCAAGATTATTGTTCAGCTGCAGCGTCAGCATCGCTTTGGGCTCTTCAATATGGGCGCTCTGTTTGAACCATAGCGAGTGCCCGGCTTTGTTAACCAGCTGCACAGCCTTCTCGGCGTATTGTGCTTTCACCAGGCTGAGATCTTCTGCTAACCAGGGATTACTGCCGGGTAAGGTTAAAGTAATATCTCCGGCTTGACGCAGCCAGTTTTGCTGTGTTTCTTTGCTTATCACCCTGCGCGCATACTCTCCCTGATAAAAGGGGATCGGCGCCCCCCCCTGCGCATCCGGACTCATTTTAAAAATTCGGCTATTTTCGGGGGTTAAATAAGTTAATAATTGGCTGATAAATTCCGCATTAAAACTGTCCAGACGGTAAGGGTGAAATAACAGGTCTTTAGCCGGATAGTGCTGCATATTAGCGGACAAGGCCATCACATAACTAAAGCCGGCATCTTTAGTTAAAAATTCAAAGCGTCTGTCCAAGGCATTTTTCTGCTCCTGATACTGCAGCTGATTAATCCCCTGCTTTTTAATCAATTCAATATAAGCAAATAAACTCGCCAAAATTTTATCTTGTGCCGTTAAACCCGCATTGGTCAGTTTAAACTGCATGGAAAACTGTGAATAATGCTCACTGTAGGCGTCGTAAAAACCAGCCATCACAGACTCCACCAGCCCTGCTTTCTGCAGAGAATCAGATAATCCCCCCGGATGATCCGAACCGAGCAGACGACTGATGTAACCGCCCGGCTGATACATATATTCATCTTTTACACTGGGTATTAAGAAATTCACCTGCAATAATTTAACATCTGCCGTGGGTTTCATCTCCACACTGATGCCGAGTTGATCTTCCGTGAGCATCGGCGTCACAATCACCGGCTTGGTGCTGTTTTTATTAGGAATCTGACTAAGGTATAACAGAGCCATCTGCTGCAAATCGGCAATGGAACGCGGACTGGTTAACGCCACCTTCATTAAATTTGCGGAATAATAACGGTTAAAAAAATCAACCAGTTCATCCTGCAGTTTACTACCCGGTTTATCTTTTAAGGTGGTTAAATCACCGGTACTGAAGCGGGCGCTCGGGTAATCCGGATTCAAGGTATAACGCTGCAGAGCATAAAACTTGCGCATATCATTATCAAAATAGGTTTTATGCTCGGCATTGACGGTGTGCCTCTCTTTATCCGCATACTGTTCATCCAGTAACGGGGCGCGCATCACATCACCTAAACGGTCTAATGCCTGTGCAAAGTGGCTGTCATTCACTTCAAAACCATAGACGGTGCTATCCTGGGCGGTATAAGCGTTAGTATAACCGCCATGCTGGTTCATAAATTTACTGTATTCATTAATGGTTGGGTAACGCTGCGAGCCTAAAAACAGCATATGCTCGAGATAATGAGCAAGGCCTAACTGATGATCAGGGTTATGCATGCTACCGACGGGTAATGATAATGCCGCTGCGCTGTTTTCTAAATCCGGATCAGAGACTAACAATACTTCAAGCTGGTTCGGCAGTCGGATCAGCTGATATTCGCGCGGATCGTTCGGACTTTTAATAATTTTCGTATCGAGTATTGCAACGGCTGATTCAGTGCGTCCGCTGTGCACCTCATTCGCGGCAGATAAAGCCAGCGAAAAACTGTAGGATAAACAAAAAAGAAGCAGCATTAGCGTTTTGTAAAATGGCATTTTTTATTCTCTTCAGTGTTATGAAATAAGCTAAGAAATATTAAGACAAGAGACTATGCAATAAGTTTAACTAAAATTAAAGCGTAACAGATGTATGGACTCCCACCTCCCTCGGGAGTAGCGTAATAAGTAACCAAACTTTTACCAAGGAGCCCATACATGCTTAATTGTAATATTCTTGCGATTGATTTAGCAAAAAATTTGTTTCAAGTTTGTAAAACAGATA
>NZ_JBFGZY010000115.1:0-13535 GCF_041586535.1 Psychromonas sp.
ATCTGAACATTTATGCTTGTTAAAATAAATGCTAGCTTCGTTATTGATTTTGCAATTAGAACAACTAGTTACTGCAATCAATGCCTCGCTTTCATTTATTTTTCCTGACGCCTAAACAGATCATTTAATTAATCCAATTGGTATCACCTGTCAAAATTGTAAAAAAAGCAGGATAAACTCCTGCTAATTTCAGTGCTATAAAATGGCTTGCATTAAGATTATGCCATTAGAATCTTATTTTGATGACATTAATAACAACATACCCTGACGGTAGTAGTTGTTAGCCTCATCAAGGTTATCCATTTTTTCCAGCACCTTGCCGAGCAGCGCAAAACTGTCAACACTGGGCTCCAGTTCGATACTTTTCTTCAAATGTTCAATCACATCCTGATCTTTATCATCATCTAATTTTAACTTGGCAAGAGCATGATGAATCGCCGCATTATCGGGATCTTTTTTAAGGTTCTTTTCCAACAGTAGAATTAATTTCTGACGGTTGCTGATCGGGATTTGATCGGCATATGCAAGAAGCGGTAAAGAAAGTTTCTCTTTCAGTTTTTCCTGGAGAAAATGCTCGGCAAACTGAAAGTGCTTACCTGCAATAAACGCATCCAGAATCGCCTTTTGGTAATCTAAATCTTTGCGCATCCAACGTGACGATCTGTTATTCCATAAGTCTTGTACAGCTTCACCACTTTGTGTCGCTAACTGTTTGAAAAGATGCTGATAAGCATCTAATTTAATGGCATCAAATTGATCATCAGTATAGGATAAATACTTACGCTGCTCATCCAGAACAGCGATAAACTTAGACCACTCTTTTAACGGCGGGTAAATATCCAGATACAGTTTAGCAATACGTTTATGGCCGGGAAATGAGCTATCTAACTCATTCAGTGTCAGCAACGCATTTTTAAACTGTTTTGCTTCTATCTGCAGCTCTACCCAAACTAAACCGACGGCTAAACGGCAACCCTTCTGACTTTCGGTGGCTTGTTTCAGGTAATCATCACGCAACGTGTAGTCACCTTCCTGCTGCGCTGCTCTGGCGGCTGCAATGTAAGTTAACGCAGGCGCTTCAGAGCGTTCGGCTGATTTAGACAATAACTTCTGCGCTTGTTTACTGTTCCCTTCAAACAATGCCAACATCCCTAACATACTGTTGCGCTGTGCTTTTTTGGTTTTACGCTGACCAAGCCAGCCACGCGTTACTGAGCTGATGGAGAGTAATTTGCGTAATACCCATTCTAGAAATAACAACAGAAAATAAACAACCACTACCACAAGCACAGCGTTGATAATGGTTGTTTCATAGGTTGTGTAACTATCAAGGGAGATTAAAATATAACCTTTATTAGTGCTGATTTCAGGTCCAAAAATCAGCCCTGCAATAAGTGCTAAAACAACTACAATGACTCGAAGCATAATTATCCCTCCCTTACTTTACAGACGAGCTGGCAAGTGATTTTTTTACCCGCTGCGTCATAATACGCTCCAGTATGGGCGCGCTTTTTAGTTGTTCGGGATAATTGACAGAAACCTTTTGCTTGCTTAAACGTTGAATAGATTTTAAAAAATGATCCGTCGTATTATCAGTTAAGTCATAATAGCCAGTTAATATATCAACTGCCTTCTGCATCGCTAAATCATAAATATCCTGCTGCTCACGGTAAACGGCAAATTCAGCTTTGGCGATCGCACCGCGTAAATTCTCCTTCAGGTACCAGCTTTGCTGTGGTGATAATAGCGCCTCCACTTTCACATCCCGGGTATTGATGACAATAAAACTCTCAACAAAACTGTTCCATGATTTAGATAAGTTTTCACTCCAGTCTTTAATATCTGAAGAAACTTCGCCTGTCTCGCTTTGCGTCGGTTCTGATAATTTAAAACCGGCTACCATTAATTTATCAATACGGCTTTCAAGACTGGAAAGCGCCAAAACAACCCCGTCAGGATCACGTTTCGGTAAAGAGCCGAGGCTATTAATATCTTCTAATAAGGCTGCACGTAAGGGGCTTAAACTCGGGTCACTTAACACCAGAAGACGCTGATCTGCTGCAGCAAGAAGAGAGATAGCGGTTTGCACATCACTTTCTATCCAGATTTTACTGCCGGCTAAACGCACCAGGTATTCAACTTCGGAGAGGATCCAGTCATTTGGCTGGCGCACGTTTGTTTCTGCGACACGGCGCTGTAAAGATTGAAGATCGCTACTGACCAGCTTATTTTCATTCTGCACCTGCTGAAGCTGCTGATTAACCTGCTCCACAAGATCCTGTAATTCTGAATTTTGCTGATTTTGACTTTGTTTGTCTGAAGATAAGGTACTGCTTAACCGGGTGACGGTTGCCTGCTGTTCAGCCATTAACCTTTCATGTGCTTTATAGAAATACCAACCGGAAAGAATCAGCAAAATAACGAGAAGCAGCGCTAATAAAGCGATCGGGAGAGCCCAATTGCGCTTTTTCTTCTTTTTATCTGCGGGGTTATTTTCAGTTTCCACAACAGGATCGTCAGTGATGACATCGTTACTGTCGACTGTTGTTTCATTGTTATTGTTTTTCCTTGTCATAACCACCCTCACATTTTCAATTTTAATTAATCTTTAAAATAATCAACAATTTGTTCATCGGACATACCGGGAAGTATTTGCACATCTGACCACCCCCAGCGCTTTGCCTGCTCAGTGATACGCAAACTTGGTGCGTAAACAGTGAGTGATTTTAACCATGTTTGTGCACTAAGCGGCACGACTGCGATCAGTCTCTCTAACAATTCAATACTACTGATAATAGCACCATTAATCTCTTTGCGTTGCCATTCCCTGATTAAATCAGAACCACTTAATTCAATAACAACACGTTGATAAGGCTGGTAATAATTAACGATTGCACCGCGTTTAGTTAGTGTGTCACAGAGCAGCTCGCGACCACCGACCCCGCGCAGAATAAGAATATGTTTATCCTGTAAATCCGATAATGCAGGTAAATCCAGCAGTCCCTCGCTATCAAAGCACCTTTCCGGGATGGTAACATTTTGCCCTGTTGCGCTTTTTAACTTTGTCTGGGTGCCTTTGCCGACAGCCAGATAATTGCTCTGCGGCCAGTTTATTCCCGCCAGCGCCTGATCAGTATAGTCAACCGCATTAGGACTGACTGCAATAATATAATCATAATGCTTTGCCAGCACGCGGTCTGCATTATCAAACTCATCTGTTTTCTGCACTGCTAACAGGGGCTGGGCAATCGCAAAGATCCCCTGTTTGTTAAGCAACTCCGTCAGACGTTGCGCATGAGGAGCAAAACGGGTGACTAATAAGCGCACTTCTGCCATCAATTGTTATACACTTCAGCCAAAATTTCTTTGGCACCGGATGCTAATAGCTGCTCGGCAAGCTGTAAACCTAACTGCTGCGCATCATTCTGATGGCCTGTTATCTGTTTACGGATTATTTTCTTGCCGTCAACACTGCCAACCAGACCCCGTAAAAATATCTGCTCATTTTCAAGCAGGGCAAAACTGCCGATAGGCACCTGACAACCACCCTGCAGCGCCAGATTCATAGCGCGTTCAGCAGTCACCCGGAAACGTGTTTGTGCATCTTCAAGAGGTTTTAATAATGCAATGGTCTGCGCATCATCAACACGACATTCAATACCAACAGCACCTTGACCCACGGCAGGAAGGCTTACTTCCGGCGCTATAAAAGAGGCAATGCGACTTTCCATCTGCAGACGGATTAATCCTGCTGCCGCCAGAATAATAGCGTCATATTCACCGGCATCTAATTTGCCCAGACGGGTATTCACATTACCACGCAGGTCTTTGACCTTAAGATCCGGACGTAATTCGCGTAACTGGCACTGGCGGCGCAGGCTGCAGGTACCCACAACGGCGCCCTGCGGCAGCTGGTCAATATTCTGGTAATGATTGGAAACAAAAGCGTCGCGCGGATCTTCGCGCTCACAAATAACCATTAACCCCAATCCTTGCGGAAAATCAACCGGCACATCTTTCATGGAATGCACGGCAATATCAGCCCGCCCTTCCAACATCGCCACTTCCAGCTCTTTAACAAAAAGTCCTTTACCGCCCACTTTAGCCAGAGGGGTATCCAGTAATTTATCGCCTTTGGTTTTCATCGCCAACAATTCAACGGTTAAATCAGGGTGATGTTTTAAAAGCTCTGCTTTTACGAAGTTAGCCTGCCACATGGCAAGAGGACTGTGGCGGGTTGCTATACGAATTTTTTGCGCTGTCATTAAAAAACTTTCTCATTAAAAAATAATCAGTTAATGCTAGCAAAGATAAGTTTAATAAGCATGCGGATTAGCACAAAAATGCTTATTGAATAAAAGAAAATGGTTAAGAGAAGTTCCTTTGTGGCTAATCAAGCAGACAATAAAGGATTCTGACGTCCTAAAATAGGCACAAATTACCTGAAGATTTAAAACCCGCGATGCAAACCTTCCGGTTTAACTAATGGTGATAGCATTTTTTCTAAACCATTTAATTTTATTTCATAGATTAAGGCCAGCTGTTGACCGAGTTTACCTTCAGGAAAACCTTTACTGTTAAACCACACTAAGTAAGGCTCGGGCAAGTGAATCAGTTTACGCCCGGCATATTTTCCAAAGGGCATAACTTGATTAATAGCTTCGCTAAGCTGTTTGGGATCATCAAACAATGGAATTTCTCTTCAGTTAGTAAAAAATGGTAACAAGCCGATACTGGTAATATCGGCTGAATAGCTATTGCTAAAACTTACACTTGCGCTAAAGCCTGCTCAACATCGGCAATAATATCATCGATGTTTTCAATTCCGACGGAGATACGGATCAGTTCTTCACTGGCACCTGACGCTTTTAACTCTTCAGGATTTAACTGACGGTGCGTTGTTGATGCCGGATGACAGGCTAACGACTTGGCATCTCCAATATTCACCAGACGCAAAATCATCTGCAGCGCATCAATAAATTTACCACCCGCTTCTGCCCCGCCCTTAATACCAAAACTTAAAATACCGGACGCTTTACCCGCACATATTTTCCGGCAAGTCTGATAGTAGGGGCTGTTTTCAAGCGCCGCATAATTAACCCATTCAACCTTTTCATGCTGATTCAGGTAGGCCGCCAGTTTTTCTGCATTTTCACAGTGGCGCTCCATGCGTAGACATAAGGTTTCCAGCCCCTGCAGAATTTGAAAAGAGTTCATTGGTGAAATCGCGGCACCGGTATTACGCAGCGGCACAACACGGCAGCGTCCAATGTAAGCAGCTTCGCCCAGGGCTTCGGTATAAACCACACCGTGATAAGAGGGATCCGGTTCATTTAAAATGGGAAAACGTTTTTTATTGGCCACCCAGTCAAATTTGCCGGAGTCAACAATAATACCGCCAATCGAGGTACCATGACCGCCAATATATTTAGTTAATGAGTGCACCACAATATCAGCACCGAATTCAAAAGGCCGGCATAATACAGGTGTTGCCACGGTATTATCCACTATCAGCGGCACACCGTGTTTATGGGCTATTTCGGCCAGTTTCACAATATCCACAACATTACCCGCCGGATTACCAATGGATTCACAAAACACTGCACGGGTGTTTTCATCAATAGCGTCTTCAAAGCCCTGATAATCATCATAGGAGACCATACGGGTTTCAATCCCCTGCTTGGGCAGGGAGTGCGCGAATAAGTTATATGTACCGCCATAAAGCTGGCTGGTACTGACAATATTCGTACCCACTTCGCATATACATTGTATTGCGTAAGTAATAGCTGACATGCCCGATGCCACAGCAAGCGCCCCTATTCCGCCTTCCATCGCCGCCACGCGTTTTTCCAGGACATCTGTGGTCGGGTTCATGATCCGCGTATAAATATTACCGGCGACTTTTAAATCAAACAGATCCGCTCCGTGCTGGGTATTGTCAAAAGTGTAGGAAGTCGTTTGGTAAATAGGTACCGCAGCCGCTTTGGTTGTTGCTTCAGATTGATAACCATGATGTAGTGCAAGTGATTCTAGTTTCATAAATATCCCTGTTAAATAAATAATAACGGATCTCTGCCCAAGCTTCCTGAAGAAGTGTTAATCCGCAGGTTAACAGCCGGTCATATGCAAACGGGTATAACGCTAGCATTGCTGCGCTTAATTAAACAAGGTTTTTATAAGATGAAGCTCACAATTAGAAAATATTACTATCGCTATGATTACCAACTGTTATCTTTTATTATCAGATAGACAACTGAACAATAAAGATAAACTTACTTAAGATTAACAGGTTAGCGGAGTGTTATATGCAGGGCAAGATCAGGGTTTGTAGCCGCGAACAGGTTGATCTATTACGCGAAATCGCAATTGAAACCTATGCTGATACATTTTCAGACAGTAATAGTACTACATTGATGGCACAGTATTTTCAGGATGCCTTAAACAGAGAAAAGTTACTCTCTGAACTGGATAACCCGTATAGTTGTTTTTATTTCATTTACTTTGAAAAGCAGGTTGCCGGTTTTTTAAAGGTCAATGTAATGACCGCACAAACCGATATTAATGATTTAAACGCATTGGAAATTGAACGTTTTTATATTCGTAAGGCTTTCCTGAGCAGAGGTTTAGGTAAACAGCTGATGGATTTTGCCAAACAACGGGCAGAGCAGCTCAGTAAAGAATACCTCTGGCTGGGCGTTTGGGAAAATAATCATCGCGCACTACACTTTTATAAAAACATGGGCTTTTATCAAATCGGATCACACCCTTTTGATATGGGCGGTGATATTCAAACTGATTTGCTGTTCAGGAAAGATCTGTAAAATAGCTACCCCATAAGCACTATTCTGCAGCAAAGTTCAATATAAGTAATTTCGGCTATTATGTTAAAGATAAAAGACTGAAAAAGGAGTTATCATGGATTTTAGCGCATACAGTTCGGCGTTTAGCGGTTTACTGGTGGTTTTAACTACCCTGATCGTACAGTTTATTGTCGCCAATACCGGTAAAGCAAGATTACCCAACCATATTCCGGGAAAAATCGATCCTTCACTCGGCCATGAAAGTTTTGTGTTTCGCGCCTATCGCACCATGGAAAACTCTCTGGAAAATATCAGTCTTTTTCTGGGCAGTGCATTTCTGGCTATTTTAGCAGGGGTAAATCCGGTTTGGACAGGGTTCGCTGTGTGGATCTATGCTCTGGCACGTATCATGCACATGATACTCTATTACATGATCTCTACAGAACAAAATCCCAGCCCGCGCTCTTACTTTTATCTGCTCGGTTTATTAGCCAATATCCTGTTATTGATACTGATTTTAACCCGTTTATTGTGAATTTATTCGCTTAAAAAAACCCGCATAAATAAACCTGCGGGCTTTAAATCGTCAGCAATACACTAATCCATCAAATGCTCTAAGCCGTAAACCAGCTCGTTACGTTTGACCACCTGTTTACAGGCTAAGCAGATGCCCGGCATAAAGGATTCACGGTGCTGGGAATTATGCTCTATCTTTAAGGTTTCGCTTAACCCGCCAAAGAAAACCGTCTGCTGCGCAACCACACCGGGTAAGCGCACTGAATGCAGTTTTACGCCGTGCAGTTCAGCGCCGCGGGCACCTTCAATTAATTCTTTATCGTTAAATGGAATTGCCTGTTTAGTACGCCCCTGCGCAATTAACTCTGCTGTGCGGATACCTGTACCGGAAGGGCTTTCCTCTTTTTGTGTACTGTGCGCTTCAATGATTTCAACATCAGGCAGATATTTCGCCGCCTCGGCAGCAAACTTCATCATCAGTACCGCGCCGACTGAAAAGTTAGGAGCGATTAAACCGCCCAGTTGTTTTTCCGCCGCCAGTGCCTGCAGCTCTTTCACCTGTTCAACCTGAAAACCACTTGTTCCCACAACAGGTCGTGCACCGGCATTTAAAATGGTTTTAGTATTATTAAAACCGGCCGATGCCGCCGTTAAGTCAACTACCACCTGCGCACCTGAATCATTAATAAGTTGGATCAGGTCATCGCCTACATCACACTGCCCAACCAATTGCAGCTGCGGATCATTATTGATTGCATTAACAGCTTCACTGCCCATGCGCCCTTTTGCGCCATTTACGATAACTGTGATCATCTCTGTTCCTTTATTGTTTCAAATATAAATAGATAATTACCTGGTGAGAATAAAATAACCAGCAAAAGCAATCCAGCTAAGTGCTAATAAAAACCACGGTAAACGATTACTGCGCGGCTTTATTAGCAGCGGTGTCTGCTCTTCCTGGCTCGGCTCTGCCGGTTGATTTTTCTTTTTTTTATTGGCTTTATTCAGTTCGCGCTGTTTGCTTTTAGCCATTTTTTTATATTCAGCGATCCCTTTTTGAATCCCCAGAGCGATTAAGCGGGTCTGCTCTTTGCTTTGTCCGGGTTTTTGCGTTTTTTTAGCAATCGCCATCGCTTCATCTTGAGTTTCCGGGGAAATTGTTAGGTTATTATTTTTAGCCATATTATTCACACTTATTTTCGCGTTGTTTCTGTAAACGCAGCAGTGCCTTGTTACTGAGCGTCTCTAAAAACACTTCTGGATCATCGTAATCATATTTAAGCAGGTGGTTAAGCAGCTGCACACCGATGGCAGACATGGATTGAATTTCCAGGTGACTTCGACCACACCCCTGGCAATGCGTTCCATCTTTAGTGCAGTTATTGGTGCACGGGCTAAACTTCATGACGATTTCCTTGTTTGTAATACATTTTCCGGTAAATAATCTTTCACAACCGATCCGCTAAAAGATAACGTTATATAACCGCAATGGATCAAAAAAGTTAGTCTAACAACTTTAGAGAGCTGAATCATGGGTTTTAAACCCCTTTTTTCAGTGATTACGCTTTACTCCTGTCGCCAGAAGGTACTTTATTAGCGCATAATAAACATATTTTAACCACTGAACATTAGGAAAAATATGACATTTCAATTAAACCCGAATCTGGAAAATGACTGCTACCAGTTAGCGGAGAGTGCTGATTGTTTATGGTTACTACTCAATAACCATTATTTTCCGTGGATAATTATTGTCCCGAAAACCGAGCAGAGCGAACTGTATCTGTTAACGGAACAGGAACAGCAACATTTAATTCGGCAAAGCAATATTATCAGTGAATTTCTTAAACAGCATTTTGTCTGTGACAAGTTAAATGTCGCAAGTATCGGCAATATGGTGTCGCAGATGCACCTCCATGTTATTGCCCGCAGTAAAGACGATCCATGCTGGCCGGGTGTCGTTTGGGGAACAAGCTTTAAACAGCCCTATCCGCTCGATGAAGTACTCGCTATTCAGATAAAACTGCAGCAATTTTGCCAGCAGAAAAAAATCACAGGTTATCACTTTACCGCGCCTAAGGTTAAGGCTGAGTAATAAAATCTAAATCTTGCTTTGTCCCCTGCAACAAATAAAATGGCTTGCCATATTTGTCAGCCATTTTTATTGCCAGATCAGCAGTCAGATTATTTTTAATACACACTTTATCGGCTTGAGCAATGAGCTTAAGATAACCTTCATTTTCAGCATATCTGTTATCTGCCAGTTGCTCTTCAGATAAGAGGCAGATGACCGCTTTTAGCTGTAAAACAGGCTGATAAAACTGCCCCTGCAGTAACTTTTGAATATTAGCTAAATGTCCCGCGCCGGCAGGTTCAATAAACAATCGGTCAGGATTAACCTGTTTAAGTAAATTATTTAAGGCTACTCGAAAAGGCATCCCGGCACTGCAACATAAACAGCCGCCATGCACCTCTTTAATAAAAATATTATTGGCCTGGTAATGTGTATGGGGATAATTGCTATTTCCAGATTCATTAACTAATACCGCCCATTTTTCACCGGACGGTTTATAAGTTAATAATTGTTTGATAAAGGTTGTTTTACCCGAACCAGAAAATCCAGCGATAAGGTGGCAAGGTATCTCTTTTTTCATTACATATTTTCCAATAAATTGATCACTGTTTTTACCCGCTTTTAAACATCGTTAAATTGCCGGCAGGTTATCGTAGCATGTTTACTAATGACTCAGTTATACTGCGCTTTCAAATTCAGAGGGGTAATTATGATCTACAGTATGACAGCATTTGCGCGTAAACAATTCAAAGGTGATTGGGGCACTGCAGTGTGGGAAATTCGTTCAGTTAACCAGCGTTATTTGGAGACCTATTTTCGCCTCCCTGAACAATTCCGTGGCCTTGAAGTTAAATTAAAAGAAGTTTTCCGTAAACGTTTACAACGTGGAAAGATCGAGTGTAATCTGCGTTTTGAATCCACCAGCGGCAATGATAATGCCTTAAGTATGAATCAGGAACTGGCAGCACAGTTAATCAAAAATGCGCAGTGGGTGATTGATAAAGCGGGCACTGGCACATTAAACGCCATCGATATTCTGCAATGGCCGGGCGTTATGCAGACACCCGAGCAGGATCTCGATGCGATAAGTGTGGAGTTAATGGCCGGTTTTGAACAAACACTGAATGAATTTATTGAATCTCGTGCCGCCGAAGGCAGCAATCTTGCTGCATTTATCGAACAGCGTTTAACGGCCATCGGCGAACAGGCAAATAAAGTCCGTGAATTTATGCCGGAAGTACAGACCTGGCAAAAAGCACGCATCCTTAAAAAATTCGAAGATGCCAAGGTCGATTTAGACAGCACCCGCGTTGAACAGGAGTTAGTGCTGCTGGCTCAAAAAACAGATGTGGCCGAAGAGCTGGATCGCCTGGATTCGCATATTTCAGAAACCGTTAAGGTCCTGAAAAAAGGTGGAGCAGTAGGTCGCCGCCTGGACTTTATGATGCAGGAGTTTAACCGCGAAGCAAACACCCTGGGCTCAAAAGTTATCAACAGTGACATTACAGCTGCAGCCGTTGAATGCAAAGTTTTAATCGAGCAAATGCGCGAGCAGGTGCAAAATATAGAATGATGTTTTAACCTGTTTCTGACTGCCATAAAACACCTTAAAAGCCCCGTATTTCGGGGCTTTATTGTTTCTACCGGCTCTAGCATGTTCCCTGCAGTTCATGGTAAAGTGATGACACAGATGGTGATACAAAACTACACTGGTAACCTCACACAGAGTTTACAAAGCGCTGTTCCCTCCTTAATTTTCGCAATATGCGTACTTTAATATCAGGAATTTCCATTCGCAACACTCTGCGTAGCGAATTAAATTGGACGCATTAGCGCAATATAATGTGTATTGAAAAAAAACGAGCCTATCTGATCTATACCCATGTTATTGCAACATGTTTTGTCAGGCACGAGCTCGGAGACCAGAACAAGACGCAACATGAGGTAATGGTTATTCCCTTTTCGATTGTTGCAACGCTGAGCTGGTTTTCGAGCCCGCGCCCCGAAGGGCAAGGCAACTTGGAGTATCATCGGTATAGCAATGATACTACCCAACAAAACAGCCCAGCCCGAGATTTGCCGCGGAGAATCCTTCCCCTTTATTACGAACGATTACTGACCAGCAAAAAGAAACAGCCCTTTATCGCTTTGTTTTGTGCCTTTTCAATATTTTTTCTACTCTATTTTGCGGTCTTTTCTCTTCAGATTTACTGCTCAGAGCCTGTTATACCAAATCCGATAATTATCTATTCATTTATGCTTGTTAAAATGAATGCTAGCTTCGTTATTGATTTTGCAATTAGAACAACTAGTTACTGCAATCAATGCCTTGCTTTCATCCATTTTTCCTACGCCTAAATAGATCATCTAATTATCGGAATTGGTATAACTTAATCCTGGCAGACAAAGTTATTATATTTCAACTTTCTCGATCCAGCCAAAACGATCTTCACGAGTGCCGTATTGAATCCCGGTCAGCTCATCGTATAGCTGCTTGGAAATTTTTCCTGACTCATTATTGTTAATAACATAATCAGTACCTTTCCAGCACAGTTTGCCAACTGGAGAAATAACCGCAGCGGTACCGCAACCAAATGCTTCAGTTATTTTTCCGCTTTTTATATCCGCTAATATCTCCTGGATGTCCAGGCGCTCTTCAGAAACTTCAAAACCTAATGCAGGCGCCAGTTTAAGAATCGAGTCACGGGTAATCCCAGGTAAAATACTACCGCTTAAAGCAGGGGTTACAATGCGTTTATTTTCATATACAAAACAGATATTCATGGCGCCAACTTCTTCAACGTACTTTCCGTTAACAGCATCTAGCCAAAGCACTTGCGAATATCCCTGTTTTGCAACCTCTTCAGAAACATAGAGGCTTGCCGCATAATTACCACCGGTCTTAGCTTCACCGACACCACCTACTACCGCGCGACGATACTGGTCAGCAATGTAAACAGATACAGGTTGAAAACCACCTTTAAAGTAAGAGCCGGCTGGTCCGGTAATAATAAAATGGGTATAAGCATCGCTGGCACCCAAACCTAATTTTTTACCGGTGGCGATCATGGTTGGGCGTATATATAAAGATGCGCCTGCTTGCTCAGGAACCCAGGGATGGTCAATAGAAAGCAGTGCTTTCAGGGCTTGTAAGTGAAACTCCAGATCCACTTCCGGCATTACCATTCTTTTTGCAGAACGGTTAAAGCGTTTAAAGTTTTCCATCGGACGGAATAAGTTAATCGAGCCATCTGCTGTGCGGTATGCTTTTAAACCTTCAAATATTTCCTGTCCATAATGAAAAACAGCAGCTGAAGGGTCAAGTGTTAATGCGTGATAAGGGGTAATTTCAGCGTTTGCCCAGCCTGCGCCCTGGGTATAATTTTGACTGAACATATGATCAGAAAAATCATTTCCAAAACTATACACTTCCGGGCAGGCCCCGCGCTTGGAAAGCTCAAGCGGTTTCATATCAATCATCATATCAATTCCCTATTTTTATAATTTTATTGTTTTTTAATGCAAAATTCAGCGCATGAAAAGTATCAAGTAGTGTGCATAATAAGTTATCGTCGAGTACGATTAAATACAATTTATAAATTAATTTCAAGACGCTTACTAATTCATGCTCAAAGCGTAATTAGGCAAGTTTAATCCTTGTTTCAGCTTAATGGAATATTGTGCAGCTTGTGTTTGTATAATAATTTCTAATTATGATAAAAAAAAGAAAAATGCATTGAATTTGCTATAGTATCGCCCTTAGCTCAGCAAGGTTATTTTAAAGGACCAATTGGCATGGAAAGCACATTCTCAATATTTTCAACTGCAGTGTTACTGTTTTTTATTTTAGATCCTATAGGCAATGTTCCACTGTTATTGAGTATTGTGACTTCTCACCGCCCTTATTCGGGCGATGCTTCTTGTTTCCTAAGCCGCAACCTGTTCGTGACAGGATTTACGCAAGCCTCCGCAAACAGTAACGACTTGTCCAGCCGCTTTTAATTTCAGAATACCTTTAGCGCGGATATTAAGAGCGGCATTTAAATCCCGATCTATATCCGTAGTTCCGCAGTTTGGACAATCCCATTTACGAACCGATAAGGGCATTGATTCAACTTTGTGACCGCAACAATGGCAAGTTTTAGAGC
>NZ_JBFGZY010000116.1:0-13479 GCF_041586535.1 Psychromonas sp.
AAACGTAGTTTTATGTCTAGCTAGCATTCATTTTAGCAAGTATAAATGAGTAGATAGTTATCGGATTTGGTATTACTCCCTTTTCGATTGGTGCAACGCAGCACTGGTTTTCGAGCTCACGCCCCGTAGGGCAAGAGAAATTGCACCAATCTGCTTTGTTATAAAATCTCTCTGTAGAATAACTAGACTTCAATTTTATGTCTAGCATCTCGGCACAATTGACCTTGCTGACTTTGCATCTTGAAGTATCATGGGTATAAATTACGATATTAAAAGCAATGACGCTTTCATTATCCAGCGCCGAGCTTAATTACTTTCAGCATAGGTCGCAATGAGTAAACTCGAAATTATTTTACTCACTGCGTTATCTATTGCACACCGCTATGCCAGGTTGTAATAGCGAACAATCTGCTTTTCTATTCCGGCGCTGTCGAGTTCAAGCAGCGCATAGATCTCTTTCTGCGTACCCTGTTCGATAAATTGGTCCGGCAACCCAAGGTTTAACACCGGTACGTTTATTTTTTCCGCCATAAAGTATTCATTGACAGCAGACCCGGCTCCACCGGCAATACTGTTCTCTTCAATGGTCACAAACTGTTTGTGTGTTTTCGCAAGGTGATCAAGCAGTTGCTTATCAAGTGGCTTGACAAAACGCATATCAACCAGAGTTGCATTGAGTTTTTGTGCAACGGATATTGCCTGATTCAACAGGGTGCCGAAGCATAAAATGGCCAGGTCATTGCCTTCTTTCAGCACATTTGCTTTGCCAATGGGCAGTGAGGTCATTGTTTTGTTGATCGCGACTCCCGTTCCCGTACCGCGCGGATACCTTACCGCTGCGGGCTGATTAAGCAGATGCCCGGTATAGAGCATATCCCTGCATTCCTGTTCGTTTGAGGGCGTCATTACAACCATATTCGGCACACAGCGTAAAAAACTCAAATCAAAAGCGCCCTGATGGGTTGGACCATCCGCACCGACTATGCCGGCTCTGTCTATTGCAAATAACACACCCAGATTTTGAATCGCAATATCATGGATAACCTGATCGTAGGCGCGCTGTAAAAAAGTTGAGTAAATAGCAACAACCGGATGTAAACCGGAAATAGCCATGCCGGCAGCAAGTGTTACGGCATGCTGCTCTGCTATCGCGACATCATAATATTTATCGGGATGACGTCTTGAAAAACTGACCATACCAGAGCCTTCACGCATTGCCGGTGTAATTGCTGTGAGCTTGTCGTCCTGGTCAGCCATATCGTTTAGCCAATCACCAAATATTTGCGAGAAGCTTGCCGAGCACGGGGCTGATTTTGGCAGCTCCTGATCCGGAGTGAATTTAGGAACAGCATGGTACTTGATGGGATCAAGCTCAGCCTGTTTATAGCCTTTACCTTTTTTAGTCATCACATGTAAAAACTGCGGGCCGCTATGGGAACGCATATTGCGTAAGGTTTCCACTAAATCAATAACATTATGGCCATCCATCGGACCGATATAATTAAAACCAAATTCTTCAAATATAGTTGCAGGCGAAACCATGCCTTTAAGGTGCTCTTCGGTTCTTTTTGCTAACTCTTTAATGGGCGGAATATTAGACAGCACTTTTTTGCTGCCTTCGCGCAGCTGGGTATAAAGTTCGCCGGATAAGATTTTTGCAAGGTGATTATTTAACGCACCCACATTTTCTGAAATTGACATCTCATTATCATTTAATACGACCAGCATATCATTGTGCAGTGCACCAGCATGATTTAATGCTTCAAAAGCCATTCCCGCGGTAATCGCACCATCACCGATAATAGCCGCGACTTTGCGGCCTTTTTGCTCTTTTTCTGCTGCAATGGACATACCTAATGCAGCACCGATTGAAGTAGAAGAATGACCTACACTGAGTGCATCATATTCACTTTCTTCGCGCCATGGGAAAGGGTGCAGCCCCTTAAAAGTACGGATACTGTCCATTTGATCGCGCCTTCCCGTTAAAATTTTATGCGGGTAGGCCTGGTGACCAACGTCAAAAATCAAATTATCAAATGGTGTGTGATAAACATAATGCAGGGCCACGGTTAATTCGACAACACCCAAACCGGAAGCTAAATGTCCGCTGGTTTGACTGACAGTATTGAGCAGAAATAAACGCAATTCATCACAAAGCGCGGGTAATTGCTGTTTTTTTAATAAGCGCAGATCTTCCGGATAATTAATGTTGGTCAGCAACGGGTAGTTTTTTAAATCCAATGGCATAAGTATCAGTCGTATATAGAGAAAATAATAAAATTTACTAAACATTGTGCTTAGTAAATGTGATGGGTTTAGCTGTTGCTTATCGGTCGCGTTTGATTATGTATTGTGAAAATAACGCTAACAATTCTGTATTATAGGGTAATTGCGATAAAGCATATAGTGCGTCCCGGCAAAGTCTTTCGGCTTTCTGTTGCGCCTTCTCTAACCCCAATAATGCCGGGTAGGTTGATTTTTCCAGGGCAATATCAGAGCCCTGAGGTTTGCCCAAAGTTTGCGTATCACCAATAATATCTAAAATATCATCCTGCACCTGAAATGCTAAACCGATGGCATCTGCAAATTGACTTAATAAAATAAAGTGCTCTGCGGGTAAGTCCGTTTTAGCCAGTGCGCCAAGTTGCACTGCAACTTTTATAAGTGCACCTGTTTTTGCCTGATGAATCTGTTCCAGGGTTGCCAAATCAACAGATTTTTTTTCTGCAGCCAAGTCTAACGCTTGTCCGGCGCACATGCCATGATCGCCACTTGCTTTTGCTAAATGATTCACCATTTTTAATTGTGTTTGTGCACTCAATGCTTGATTCGGTCTTGATATAATATCAAATGCTAAGGCTTGTAGTGCATCACCGGCAAGAATAGCAGTCGCTTCATCAAATTTATTATGGCAGGTCATTTGCCCTCGACGCAGATCATCATCGTCCATTGCAGGCAGATCATCATGAATCAGAGAGTATGCGTGGATACATTCCACCGCGGCAGCTAAGGGATCTAAAGATTGTAATGAACAGTCCAGCATCTCTCCGACTGCGTAAACTAAGAATGGTCGAACCCGTTTACCGCCTAATAAAGCCCCGTACTCCATCGCTTCATTAAGTAAAGGAGAGACGGGATGAGCAATATTGATATAATGATTTAATTGCTCGTTAACACGATGCTGGTATTGGTTAAGTGTATCTTCAAGTTGCTTCATAGATTTATAGTGCTGCGAATTAGAGTTAATAATATAAAAACAGATTTATAGGGGCATCACTGCTCAAATAACGATAGGATAAATAAGCTTAGTTACTCTTCCTTAAATTCCTGAAGTGGCGCGAGTGCATCCTGCTGCATTAAGATACTAACCTGCTGCTGTGCTTTTTGAAGCTTTTGACTGTTGCTGCGGGCTAATGCAATACCGCGTTCGAATTGTTTTAAAGCTTCTTCCAAGCTCAAATCACCCGCTTCTAAATGGTTGACAATACTTTCGAGTTCATCGATAGCTTCTTCGTAATGCATATTTTCCGGTTTTTTTAAGGCCATTTAAATCTCAATAATTGCAATTTTTTTCAAGGGTACCGTGCCGTGGCGAGAAGTCAAATATCCGTTGCTAAATAATTTCAAAACAACGGGTAAGTAAAATTAGAGTTCAAGCTGCTCGATGTTGCACTTACTTAATCAGGAAGGGGGGAAGACTATAGGGGACACAATGGTCCTTTTATAATGATAATGTTTTATTTTGAGAAGTTTTTCATAAAAAACAGGACTGATTGTGACGGATTTTTTAGCCAACAAACAAAGGAACAAGTATAATCTCAATCAATGCCCGATGTTTATTAAAGTTGTAAGTCGAATATTTTCGCTTACAGCCGAACAATATTTTTTTTATAAAGATAATTTTACTTAACGTACTGTATTAATTGTGCTTATTTTAAGCGGGGACACAAATAAGTTTATTCCGATAAATTTTTCATTGGGAAATGTTAATATTAAATCCTTGCGTAGTGCACAAAAGCGAGCAGTTGGAAAAGAAGTGCGCCGATCAGAAAAACAGCTTGCTTACGTAAAAAGTAAGCGATTGCCTGAGAGGTCAGGCGAATGAAAGTAACTAAACAATCTGGGATGCAAAGCTATATAGATAGAAAGTTAAGCCTAATTTGCTATATAACACACTGTAAATCAATTATTAATAAAAATGCGATAATTAAATAAAATATGAAAATTCCTAAAAGAATACAACCTCTTGTTGATGATGGTTTAGTTGATAAAGTACTACGTCAATTAATGAGTGGTAAAGAAGCATCGGTTTTTGTGGTGCAATGCGGCGAACACGTTCGTTGCGCTAAAGTCTATAAAGAAGCAAGTAAACGCAGTTTCAAGCAGGCTGTTTTATACAATGAAGGGCGTAAAGTTCGTAGCGGACGCCGTTCCCGTGCTATGGAAAAAGGCTCCAAGTTTGGTCGACAGGAGCAGGAAAAAGTGTGGCAGAATGCCGAGGTTGAAGCGTTATATAAACTAGCAGATGCTGGTGTCCGTGTACCGCAGCCATACGGGTGTTTTGAAGGTGTACTATTAATGGACTTGATCACCGATGAAGAGGGCTTTGCAGCGCCTCGCCTGAATGATGTAAGTATGTCAGAAGAGCAGGCATTGGAGGATCATTTAGAGATCATGAATTATGTTGTACGTATGCTAAGTATTGGCATTATTCATGGCGATCTGTCGGAGTTTAATGTGCTTGTTGATGAGTGGGGGCCGGTGATCATTGATTTGCCTCAAGCCATTAACGCAGCAGGCAATAACAATGCTAAGCGCATGTTGTTTCGGGATGTTAATAATATGACCACCTATTACGCCCAATTTGCACCGGCGCTAAAAAAAACGCAGTATGCACAAGAAATTTGGGCCCTGTATGAAGCCGGTGAGTTAAGCGATGACGTTGTATTAACGGGTAAGTTTGTAGAAACAGATAAAATCACCGATGTCGATAATATATTAAATGAAATTAATGCGGCCCGGGAAGAGGAAGAAGATCGCAAGGCGCGTATGCTTGAGATTGAAGCTTAAAATAGTTCAGCGTTAGCGGTCAATGACCGCTAACGCTGAATTTTCCTTAAACCCTGTTATTATACCAAGTCCTACAATCATCTATTCATTTATGCTTGTTAAAGTGAATGCTAGACATAAAACTACGTTTTAGTCTTTGTTATTGATTTGATTCAGAACGTCCTGTTCTTCACCACTTTGTGGCCAGCTAAAGCTGTTTAAAATTGTCCCATACAATTTTGTGTAATTAGAACAACTAGTTACAGTAATCAGCGCCTTGCTTTCATCCATTTTCCTGCGCCCAAATAGATCATCTAATTAACGGAATTGGTATCAGCTTCCGTTTCTAACGCTTTCCGCTGTTTGTTTTTTGCTCTGCTTCTGTGTTTATCTGAAACATGGTCAAAAAAGTGGCGCAGCGAATAAAGCATTACCAGACTGGGGATGACCATTAATGAGGTGATTATAAAAAAAGTTGACCAGTCATTTAACAGATCAACTAACTCTCCGCTAAATGAAGCCAGGGTGGTACGCCCGAGGTTACCCAATGAAGCTAACAGAGCATATTGTGTCGCAGAAAAGGCGGAACCGGTTAACATGGTTAAGAAGGAAACAAAAGCAACGGTTGAAAATGCGGTGGTAAAGTTATCTACTAAGATAGTCGCTAAAAATAGATGCTCACTAGGACCACTTTCTGCGATCCAGGCAAACATCAGGTTACTGCCTGCCATGGCGATACCGCCAATCATTAAACCACGCACTATGCCAAATTTAACGTTAAATATGCTTCCTAACAGGGTGAAGAAGATAGTTGCTCCCCACCCCATTAGTTTTGAATAATGGCCTATCTGCTCATTGCTGAAACCGACTTCTTTATAAAAAACGATAGACATACGGCCAAGAAAAGCTTCACCAATTTTAAATAAGAAAACGAATAATAAAATAGTGAGGGCAACTCTAACGCCATTTTTTTTAAAGAAATCCCAAAAAGGTTCAATGACTGTGACACTAAACCAGGTGGCGACGCGCGACTTAATAACCTTATTATATTTATCTTCAGCCTGCTGTTGTAATGTTTCACGTTCACTTGCCGGCTCGCCTACCAGAATGGTAAACAGCATTAATAATGCCACCACAAAGGCCATCCCGTAATACACCCCATTCCAGCCCATGCTGTCAGCATTAATAAAAGCAAAGTAACCCGGCAGCGAATAACCGGTCCACCAGCCAATAACCGCCATAGCCGATGCCTGAGGCAATTTACTGGTTTGTGATTTTGCGAAGCTGTCTATCCGGTAGGCATCAACGGCAATATCCTGCGTGGCTGAGGAAATTGCAATACCCAATGCCAGCAATGAGGTCAATGCGATATTCATTGCCGGATCCACTCCGGCGATAAAAAGTGTTAACAGTAAAATCACCGACTGGCAAAGGAATATCCAGCTACGGCGTTGCCCGAGAAGGGAGTAGAGCAGTGGCAGTTTAACCCGATCGATTAAAGGAGCCCAGAGAAAGTTAAATGCATAGACGGTAAATACGGAACCGAAATAACCGATTGCAGCACGCGTGAGTCCGGCATCTTTCAACCAACCGGACATATTAGAGCCAATCAATACCCATGGAAAACCACTTGAGCAGGCAAGCATAAATACCCACAGCAGGCGCTTATCTAAATAACTGCAGAAGGTAGCCTTCCAAGAAATAGCAGAGCTCATTAAATTTTCCTTTTTGACAAAAAACCGACCTGGATGGCTACTATTTAACTTCAGCTCTGGATAAGCAAATCGATACAATACCGCTATTTGCGGGTATTTCTGCGTTAAATCATCTGCCAATAACAGACTATTGCTACGATGAGTTGCCGTGAACGACACGACACGACACGACACTAACGGCACTGTATAATATAAAACTTTAACATTATAATATAAAACTTTAACATTATGATATTAAAGGCAATGACGCTTTCATTATCCAGAGTTGAAACTATTTAGCATGTATTTGCATGAGTTATCATTTTTATATTGGATCAAAAAAGACTGCCATACCCAAGCTACCTCAAGATGCAAGAATTTGTATCTTGAGGTAGTTTGAGCATATAAAATATCACAACCGGCGAACGAATATAATCAGGGGGGCTAACAATTTCACTTTGACTAAATAGTATTAATGCTCGAATTGATGCCCGATCAGATCAAATCGCCAGCCGGTTAACAGTTTAGGTTTATCAGCCTGCTGTTTTTGCGCATCGTCTAATTTCCATAACCAGCTTAAGTATTCGTTGATAAAACGCTTCGAGGCAATTAATTCCACCGGCAAATCGTTTTCTTCAGCGCAGTGTTTAATTTTCTCCCGCATCGATTTCAACGTGCTTTTGTAAGTCGGGAAATCAACCAGGCGTGTCACTAATGGCGGATAACTGCTTTCATCCTGATTGACTACCTGATTAATAATGTTGAGAATCTGCTGGCCGTGGATACGAATCTCATTGGGTAATAAATTCAAACGGCGCAGATCTTCTAAACTGGTCGGCAGGTAATAAGCTAATAACCACAGGTGATCGGCTTTCACGACAAAATTGACGGCAAGATTGCGTTCCTGTGCGGTTAATAAGCGCCATTTGGCCAGCGCTTTTATCACGGCAAGCCCTTTGCGCTCTAATTTAAATAAATTATTCAGCGATTTATAAGCATTATCAGGATCTTGTTTTTCCATTTTTTGGGCAAGTATATCGGCACACTCCTGAGCGAAAAAATGTGTCATGTTTTTATTTTCAAGTTGCTGTTGAAGCTTTTCCAGGCAGGGTTGTAAATGCAGTACATCTGCAGCCGCATAATTTATCTGTTTGTCACTTAAAGGACGTGCGCACCAGTCTGTGCGTGATTCACCTTTATCGACTATCACTCCCTGTAGTGTTTCCACCATGTTTGCATAACCGAGTGATGCACCGAGATTAGCAAAAGAACAGGCAATTTGCGTATCGAAGAGAGTAAAATTAAGATCGCCTTTGTGCTCGCGGATGATTTCCAAATCTTCGCTGCCGGCGTGGAGAATGATCATTTTATTATCGATAGCCTGCCAGAAGCTTGTCAGATCACCAACCGCTATAGGATCAATTAAAGTAATTTTTCCGTTTTGAGAGACTTGTAATAAACCTAAATTGGCAAAATAAGTTCGTGTACGTACAAATTCGGTATCAAGTGAAATCGGGCTATTATCAAGAGTTGCGATAAAATCATGCAATTGTGTTGTTGTCGTAATTATGTCAAATTGCATTGTTGCAACCTCTATACTATTGATTTAAAGGGGTGCTATATTACGTAATTAATTGAGAATCTTCCATTGATATTCGCATTTGCCGCTGTCTTATAACAATTTCTGCATATTTATTCATTAAACATCCATTGTTCAATACATATTTAACTAGAATGCACTATTTGATCTTGCTATATTGTCTGGATGACATCTATCCATTAGAATTAATTTTCTAAACTGAACTAAACAACCTGTATCTGCAGTAACTGTGATCAAAGATGGTTGGGTTTACTAGTAAAACATAGAGAGTGATAAGGAAAACAATGACTAAAACAATGTATGAAAAAATATGGGATGCACATTTGGTTCATGAACCAAAATCTGGCTCTCCGCTTCTGTATGTTGACCGACATCTGATGCACGAAGTGACAAGTCCTCAGGCTTTTGAAGGTCTGCGTCTAAAAAACCGTCACGTGCGTAATGTACACAGTATTTTAGGGACTATCGATCACTGTGTACCGACAAAAGATCGTTTTAACATTGTCGATCCTATTGCTAAAAAACAAGTTGAAACAATGACGGCAAACTGTGCTGAAAATAAAATCAACCTGTACGGCATGGACAGTAAGCAAAACGGTGTTATTCATATCGTTGTGCCTGAACACGGCTTTATTCATCCGGGTATGGTTGTTTGTTGTGGCGATAGCCATACAGCAACACACGGGGCATTCGGTGCATTAGCATTTGGTATCGGTACCTCTGAAGTTGAACATATCATGGCAACACAGACACTACAGCAGAAGAAAGCGAAAACTATGCTGGTGAAAGTTGAAGGTCAACTGTCAAAATATGCAACAGCGAAAGATATTGCTCTGGCAATCATCGCTAAGACAGGTACTGCAGGTGGTACGGGTTATGTGATGGAATTTGCCGGTAATACGATTACTGATCTTTCCATGGAAGGCCGTATGACGTTATGTAATATGGCAATTGAAGCGGGTGCCCGCGCTGGTTTAATCGCGCCGGATCAAATTACGTTTGATTACCTGGAAGGACGCGAATTTGCACCGAAAGGTGAAGACTGGGATGCAGCCGTTGCATACTGGAAGACCATGGTATCTGATCAAGGTGCTGAATTTGATGCAGTGATCGAGCTTAAAGCTGAAGATATTGCACCACTAGTTTCCTGGGGAACATCTCCGGAACAGGTTATTGCAGTAGACGGTGTTGTGCCCGCTCCTTCAGACTTTGAAAATGAAGTTAAAGCACAAGCATGTGCAAGTGCACTTAAGTATATGGACGTGAAAGCGGGACAGAAAATTACCGATATCAATATTGATATCGTATTTATCGGCTCTTGTACTAACGGCCGTATTGAGGATTTCCGAGCGGCAGCTGAGCTGCTTAAAGGGAAAAAAGTTGCGCAAGGTGTACAAGCGATTGCTGTACCAGGATCTTTCCCGGTAAAAGTACAAGCAGAAAAAGAAGGTCTAGATAAGATTTTTGTTGAAGCTGGTTGGGAATGGCGTGATCCGGGCTGTTCAATGTGTCTGGCAATGAACGGCGATGAACTGGAAGACGGTCAACGCAGTGCTTCTACATCAAACCGTAATTTCGAAGGTCGTCAGGGTAAAGGTGGTCGTACTCATCTTGTATCACCGGCGATGGCTGCGGCTGCTTCAATTGCAGGCCACTTTGTAGATATTCGAGATTGGAAATAGGGGCGAGATAATGGAAGCTTATAAAAAACACACTAGTATTGCGGCATTAATGGATCGCAGTAACGTTGATACAGACCAGATCATCCCGAAAAACTTTATGAAAAAGGTTGAGCGTACCGGTTTTGGTATTCACCTTTTCCATAACTGGCGTTTCCTTGCTGATAATGTTACGCCAAACCCTGATTTTGAGCTTAATAAACCCGCTTTTAAAGGGGCTAAGATATTAGTGGCCGGCGAAAACTTCGGTTGTGGCTCTTCACGTGAGCATGCTCCGTGGGCGATTGCGGATTACGGTTTTAACACTATTATCTCTACCAGTTTTGCTGATATTTTCTTCAGTAACTGTTTCAAAAACAGCATTTTGCCTATTAAAGTAAGCAAAGATGAGCTTGCTGCGCTAATGGCTGAAATCGCTGCTAATGAAGGTGTGGAGTTTACTGTTGACCTTGAAGCACAAAAAGTGACAACACCGGGCGGGATTGAAATTGATTTTGAAGTGGATCCGTTCCGTAAACAGTCTTTACTTGAAGGGCTTGATGATATCGCGTGGACATTAAAACACGAAGGTAAAATTACAGACTTTGAAGAAAAACAAAAACAAACTTTACCTTGGTTATGGAAATAATTATTTTTATCTCGCAGTTAAAATGAGATAAATTTTAAGGCGCACTGGTTGCGCCTTTTTTATAAAATCTATCTGATTAAAGCAGTTATAGCAATTGGATTAAATAAATGACCAGTTAATTAATCTGTTTGGTATTATCTACCGTTTTAATCAGATAATTTTTTTAATATTTGTAGAAAGTAGCAATTAGGTGATCACCTTTACTGTTTTCAATTACCCAGAACTGTTTTGTGAGCTTTGTTAGAGCATGATTGTCTCATTTAGCATTGCTCCTGCCAGGGGTGATTTTTCCGGGTAATATTTGATCACTTTCTTAACTCTTTTAGTCTTACCTGCGATAGATTGAATCTTCTACTATCAAAAATGAATGGAGTGAGGGAATGACCCGAGAAAACGTTGTTCAGTTAATGGATACAACATTACGTGATGGAGAGCAGACACAAGCTGTTTCATTTGCTCCGGCTGAAAAAGTAAGTATTGCTAAGGCCTTGTTGCAGAAATTAAAAATTGACCGTATTGAAGTCGCTTCGGCTCGTGTTTCCGAGGGCGAAAAAGATGCGGTAACGAAACTTAACAGTTGGGCGAGTCGTGAAGGTTTTCTTGAGAAAATTGAAGTCTTAGGGTTTGTCGATCATAAATTAAGTGTTGACTGGATAACAGATACCGGTGGGAAAGTGTTGAATCTTCTCGCTAAGGGCAGCTTAAAGCATTGCAGCGAACAGTTGTGTAAAACCCTTGATGAGCATGTCATTGATATCAAACAAACTATTAACTATGCTCAGCAGCAGGGGTTGCGGGTAAATATTTATCTTGAAGACTGGTCTAACGGTTACAAAGACAGTCCTGAGTATGTTTATCAAATGCTGGAAAAACTGCAGGATGCCGGCATAGTGCATTTTATGTTACCCGATACATTAGGCGTGATGTCTCCCGAGGAAGTGTTTGCAAGCTTAACGGACATGGTCGGGCGCTTCCCGGATTTAAATTTTGATTTTCATCCTCACAATGATTACGGTCTGGCAACCGCCAATGCCATGTATGCGGTGAAGGCCGGCGTATCATCTATACACTGCACCATTAACTGTTTAGGTGAGCGTGCCGGTAACGCGTCCTTATCGGAGGTGGCGGTTGTTTTACAGGATAAACTTGGCAAAAACGTCAATATAGATGAACGTGAAATTCATAATTTAAGTCGTCTGGTGGAAAATTTTTCCGGTAAACGCATATCAGATAATACGCCTATTGTCGGTGCTGATGTCTTCACGCAAACCAGCGGGATACATGCAGATGGCGATAGAAAAGGGGGCTTATACATTTCGGCATTAACCCCGGAGCGTTTTGCGCGTTCGCGTAGTTATGCATTAGGTAAGATGAGCGGCAAAGCGTCACTTGCCAAAAACCTGGAAGCGATGGATATTGAGCTCGATTCTGAACAACAGAAGAAATTGTTAAAACGTATTGTCAGACTGGCGGATCAGAAAGCCAGCATCAGTGCTGACGATTTACCTTTTATTATTGCCGATCTGCTCGAGCGCAATGACTATAATTATGTTGAACTGTTAAACTGCTCGATCAATTCCGGCCTGGAGCTGGAGTCTACGGTCAGTATACGTGTACGGGTTAAGGATAAAATTTATAAAGCCAGTGGCAGTGGTAATGGTGGTTTTGACGCATTTATAGGGGCAATGAAGAAAGTATTAGACAAAAAAACTTTTGTTTTCCCTGAATTACTGGATTACCAGTTGCGTATTCCTCCCGGCGGAAAAACCAGTGCGCTGACGGAATGTACTATCACCTGGTCGGATGGTAATAATCAGTTTACTACGCGAGGGGTGAATACCAATCAGGTATTAGCCGGTATCGGAGCAACCATTCGTATGATTAATCTTAAGCTGCATATATAGTTTTAGCTAAATACTAATAAAGAATTATCCGGCATTTTCAGTTGTAAGCCTGAAAATGCCGGAAACTTATGTACGAGTAATTGGAAGCTAACTTAGCAAGATTTATGAGAAAGTGAATACTCAATAAGAGTAGATAAAAACTCAGTAATAAAGAAGGAAAGAATAATGCGCGTTTGCGGAGTAGAGTTAACTGGTAATGAAGCGATTATCAGCATAATGCAGTTAAAAAATGGTTTATATGATGTCCCGAAAGTACGAGTGGCTAAATTAGCTTTGCCCGATGCAGTTAATAGTGACCCGCTTAAAAAGTTTCAATTTGATTTTGCCCAATTGATGAAAGATTACCAGGTAGATACTGTGGTCATTAAACAGCGTGATTTAAAAGGAAAATATGCCGGTAACCCACTGAGTTTCAAAATTGAAGCGGCATTACAGCTGATGACGGACTTAAAAGTTCATGTGTTGTCAAATCATTATATTAAAGAAGGCTTATCCCTTGCCCAGGTAACACCTGATGTTATTGAGTTAGGCTTAAAGAAATTTCAAAATCAAGCTATGCTCACGGCATTTGCTTATTTAGAGCAGCAAGCGGCTTTATCCCGGTAAATAGCATACCTCTACCCATGTTATTTCAAAATGCTTTGTCAGGCGCGAGCTCGGAGAGCAGAGCAAGACGCAACATAAGGTAATGGTTATTCCCTTTTCGATTGATGTAACGAAGCGGTATTTCGTTTTTACCGCTTCCCCACAGAATAGACTCAAATTCTCTTTGTAACTGAAAATCATACCAATTCCGTTAATTAGATGATCTATTTAGGCGTAGGAAAAATGGATGAAAGCAAGGCATTGATTGCAGTAACTAGTTGTTCTAATTACAAAATCAATAACGAAGCTAGCATTCATTTTAACAAGCATAAATGAATAG